>JANTGV010000161.1 GCA_024762745.1 Sulfurimonas sp.
GTATACCACTAAGAATAGCAGTGGCAAAGAGTAATCCATACCAAAAGACTCTTAGACTTCCAAACTTAAAAAGTACCGGGTCAACACTCCAAACAAAATGTTCCAAAACTACTTTCTCAGGGCCTCTGCGATTAACTCGATAGGGTTTTTAAAGACTGTTGTAGACTCAACACCCATAGAGTTGTTTATCTGCATTCGACACGCTGAACACTCAGCACTTACAATCTCAGCACCAGTCTCTTTAATCATAGCTGCTTTTGGAACTCCGGCAGCTTTTGCAAAATGATACTTCTCAGTCTGCATAGTCACACCACCAAAACCACAACATGCATTTGGATCACTCATCTCTACTATATTATAGTTTTGACGTACAAGATTTCTCGGCTCTTGATGAATTCCTTGCATCTTTTTAGCATGACACGGGTCATGATAAGTTACTATCTTCGTATCTCTCTTCTTCGATGCTAAAAGAGTCTCTAATTCTGTATGATGTTGTAACCACTCAGTAGCCATATATACTTTATTCATAATCACTCTCGCTCTAGCTTTCCAGTCTGGCTGATCATGAAAATAGTGTTCGTAGTCTATTTTAAGCATTGCAGAACAAGTAGCCTCCGGGACTATGATAGCCTCTACATCTTTAGAAAAACTCTCAAAGTACTCTATATTATATTTTGCATTTGCATCTACAGTGTCAAAATCCCCTGTAAAATACGCAGGTGCAGAGCAACATTTCTGACTCTTTGCAAGAAAAGCATCAATCTCAAGTGCTTCTAATATTTCAAGAAGTCCATTTCCTATATCTTTATAGTTATAGTTTGCTAAACAACCGATAAAAATAGCTACCTTTCTTTTCCCACCATTATCTATGTTCTCTGGATGAGAGTTTAAAAATGATGTCTTTGAGAGACTTGGAAAGAGTCTGTCAGTTTTAAGCATAGGAAGGCTTACACGAGAGTGCATAGAATTAATATTCTCTTTTATCTTAAACCCACATGTCTGAAATGTCCAACCAAGCTTAAACGCAATATCATTTAGCCAACGATGGCGAAGTAGAAGGAAAAATGCTTTTTTATACCATGCAATTCCAAACTTTTTCGCTATATCTGCACGTGCTTGTTCTATTATCATATCTGTTGGAAGTGACTTCGGACAGACCTCAACACAGTTTGTACATAAGAAACATGACTCAAAGATATCTTTCGCTGTCTTATCAAGCTCTAAATGACCGCGTTTGTAAGCACCTAAAAGGTCTATAAATCCACGAGGTGAAGTTACCTCATCTGCGTTTACATTGTGAATTGTACAGACCGGAATACACTTACCGCACTTAACACAATCATCTTGTATCTCATCAAAATTAAAAATATCTTCTGGTTTTTTACTCATATCTACACCGTTTTGGAAAATGTTTTTTTGCTCTCTGCATGCTTTTTCATGTAAGCATCAAACGCCATTGCAATATTTCTAATTAATAAAGTTCCAGTCTCGCTACACTCTATATGTTTCTCATCCATAGTTAAAAGTTCTTCTTCTGCAAAAGGTTTTAGAGCAGCAATAGCATCTGCAAAATATGTTTTAAACTCTATATTAAATAGTTTCTCAAATCTAGTAATATCTAGCTTGAAGTTACTCATAAGCTCCATGATTACATATTGACGAATCTGGTCATCCTCATTAAGCACAATACCACGTTCAAATGGAAGTTTTCCACTGTCAATCGCTGCTTCATAAAGTTTCATATCTTTAAAGTTTTGATTATAACTGTCAACACCTTCACCTATAGATGTAAGGCCTACTCCAATAAGGTCAGCTCCGCCTTTAGTAGTATAACCTTGGAAATTTCTATGAAGTTCACCTTTTTCAATTGCCTTAAAAAGTTCATCTTCAGGTTTTGCAAAGTGATCCATACCGACCATTTTATAACCATTTGAAGTTAAGTAATCTATAGTATACTGCATAATTTCAAGCTTCTCATCAGGAAGAGGGAGAGTTGTCTCATCAATCTTTCTCATTGTCTTCTTCATCCATGGAACGTGAGCATAGTTAAAGACTGCAAATCTGTCAGGATTAAGAGTAAGTGAAAGTTCAAGTGTCTCTTTAAAAGTCTCCAATGATTGATAAGGAAGTCCATAGATCAAATCCACATTTACTGAATGCATATTATACTTTCTTGCTAGATCCATCGCATTTTTTGTCACACTATAGGGCTGAACACGGTGAATGGCAACTTGAACCTTTTCATTAAAATCCTGAATACCAAAGCTCACCCGGTTAAACCCAGCCTCACTCATAACTCTCATCTGATCTTCATCAATATGACGAGGGTCAATCTCACAAGAGATCTCTGCACCCTCTATAAAGTTTGGGAAATATGATTTAATTTCATCTATAATAACCCTTAACTGTTCTGCAGAAAAAAATGTTGGAGTTCCGCCACCAAAGTGCATCTGAATAACTTCACGACTGCAATCTAAATGTTTTGAAAGTATCTCGAGCTCGCGTTTAAGGTACTCAATATAACGCAGCATCTTTGACTCTTTAGAAGTAAAAACAACATTACATCCACAGAAATAACAAGCATTTTTACAAAATGGAAGATGGAAATAAAGACTTAAAGGCCGAGATGGATCCCGAGTCTCTAACTTCTTAATATACTCATCATACTCATAAGAGTCACTAAACTCCAATGCAGTTGGGTAAGAGGTATAACGAGGGCCCGGTTTTGAGTACTTTAAAAACTTTGAAAAATCTAACATCTTAATCCATTCAACTAATAATTGTCGCGATTATCTCTAAAAAGTACTAAAAAGCGCATAAATTTATATTTTTAAGTTTAAAACTTCCAATAATTAAGCTCTTTTCTTAACTTGAAATTTCTTATGAGATTTAATGGCTTTTTCTTGGGTGGAATATTTTCCCCGTTTAACATCTTTTCGACTGCATTAAGTACTCTAAGACTTGACTTTCCATCTACATATGGATGAAATTGCACTACACTTTTTTCAATATTTTCCTGATTCATATCTAAGTTATCAAGAACAGCCAAGAGTGTTTCTTCAAGTTTATCTATATCTTCGATATTTATTAAACTTGACTCATTTTTCTCTGTCTGAAATGTTACTACTGGCTTTAACTGGGTTAGAAACTCATAGATAATGGATGACGTATCACATAACATTAGGTCAGAATTTTTAAAACTTTCAATTAACTCTGTCGACTCGACAAAACTCACATTCGCTAAGTTAATTGCTTTATACATCGATACAACTTCTACATCCATTTTCGGGTGTAAGGTAATATACCAATTAAAGTCATACCTTTTCATTATGTCAACTAAAAGTGGATATAAAACTCTTGCTTTAGAGAATCTTGGACTAAATGTTGAAGCAAAGAATATTGACTTTTTTTGAGAGCTGTTTTTCTCTCTATTTACAGTAAATAGAGGGTCAAGTTTACACCAGCCAGTCTCCTCAACATGAAAAGAGCCATATTTTTTTTCAAGCTCTTTAAACTTACCTGTAGAACTTGGCCCTTGTGTACAGTACAAATCAAACATCTCTCTAATTATATAGTGATAAAGCTGCCCATTTTTTTTTGCTTTAGTGCTCGGAAGGCCATGAAAAACTTCAACTTTAAGACCAGGAATAAACGATGGAACTACATTACCGGGTACAAAAACCGCATCTGGATTATAAGCTATAACATCCTCTATCTTAAATAGTCTCTCCTCATCTTCATGTAAGAAATCATAAGTGATTTCATCTCCGTACAAAAACCATCTTACTCCATCACCACGAGCTAAAATTTCTTCTTGTAGCGGTCGGAGTACTGGAAAACTATAGTCTTGGGATATGAAGAAAAGGTATCTTTTTTTTGTTTGACTCATTATTATTTCAGACCTAAATCTTGAAGGGTTAGAACTTTTTCTTTATCAAACAATTTATAATACTTTCTTAAAGACTTATCAAAAGCATCTTTATTCCCACTATTCTCAGGAATTTTGATATAGTTAATAACAGTATCTTCAAAAATCAAATCCAATGTTGTTAATGCCGTTGAGTAATAAGA
>JANTGV010000162.1 GCA_024762745.1 Sulfurimonas sp.
CATCTTTTAGAACATCATCCAGATTTTTAGAGAGTATTACATTTTTATCTGACATAAAATCTTGCGCACTATCTTCTAAAAACCAAAATCCTAAAGAAGCTATATCTTTAGAGAGAGAATCAAACTCACTTTTCTCTATCTTTTTGTTTAGTATATTAAACGCAGGCTCATCCAAAGAGTAAAACGCAGCCGCAATCTCGAAGCTATCCAACTCCTCTTTTAGTGTTCTTTGAGATTCGAGTTCAAAATACTTTATCTGTTCAATCTCATTGTCAAAAAGTGAAATACGCACTGGATTTGGGGCAGATGGAGTATAGATATCTATAATATCTCCACGAAAAGATATCTCACCTTGGACTTGGACCATATCGACAAAGTTATATCCCCAAAACAGCATCTCTTCTTTAAACGAATTAAGATCTATAACCTGAGCAAACTCTAAAGTTATTGATTTGAGTAAATCCTCTTTAGGCAGAGGAAAAAGGAGAGTTTTTAGCGGTGATATAACAAGTGGTTTCTTCTTAGCACGATAGTACAACCTAAGAGCGGAGAAGAGTTCATGCATCTCCTCCTTATAAGAACGAAGATCATCACCGAAACTTGGGCGAAAATCGGGAAAAAGCAGGACATCCCGATTAAAAAACTTTGCTACCGACTCAAGTTCTAAAGCCTCTTTAAAATCCTCACAAACTAAAAGCTCTAGCTCTTTTTCATCATGAGTTTTAAAATAGTTAAATAGTGCTGATTGTGACATACTTCTCTTTGTTTATGATTTAGCGATGCTTGCTTTTTCTATCTTTGCTGGAGTAGAGTTGCCTTTTACTATAGAACTTCCTTCAAAAATACCTTTTGCTTCTATAACTAATTCAGCAGATTCAATCTCTCCACTTACATGTCCAGCAGCTTTTATCTCAACTATGTTAGCATTTATACTGCCTTCAACATTTCCTTGAACAACTAGTCTCTGTGTTGTGATATTACCCTTTACACGGCCATTTTTACCAATATTTACCTCTTTATTAGAGTTGATAGAACCTTCAAGTTCACCATCAATATAGAGGTTACATGAGAGCTCTATCTCCCCGTTGATTTTAGCACCAGTTGTGATGATGGTAGTGTTTGAGTCGGTTTTATTACCTTGAGGTTCGCTGTCGCCGTTATTAAAGATTGCCATGGTATCTTTTTCTCCTTTTCAAAAATGTCGTTATAGTTTTCAATATTCCATTTGATAAAATAGTATGGATTTACAGCATTATGTATAAATCTAAGTTCATAGTGAAGATGCGGTCCGCTACTTAATCCTGAGTTACCAGTGTAAGCGATTAATTCACCCTTTTTTACAAATCGTGTAGATTTTATCACAATCTTGTTTAAATGTCCGAAATAACTTCTAAATCCAAAAGCGTGTTGTAAAATAACAAGCTTTCCAAAGCCACTTTTTTTATGTACTCCAGCATACTCTACTATCCCATCAGCCGTTGCATAAACAGGTGTATTCATCTTTGCTTTCATATCACTACCACGATGAAACTCTCTACGATTGAGAGTCGGATGTATTCTATATCCAAATTTACTCGTTATGCCCTTATACTCTATAGGGGAACCGTTTGGTATGAGCTGTAAGAGAGTAGCCATATGTTCTGAGTTTAACTTTGTTAAATTTACTCTCTCTTGTAGCGAGGTTTTAGTCACCGGAGCGATTCCTATCATAGTCTCTATTTCTGAGAGAGAATCAGAGAGCTCTTCTAGCTCTCTTTTTTTACTTATTAGTGCGTTTAAAGTGTCATCAACACTTACTTGTAAGTTCTGATTTTTATCTTGAAGCTTGTTGTAGGCATCTTCAATCCCATCTCTTTTTGTCTCCAGCTTGTCAACACTGTAATCAAGATATAAAATTGTACCTACAGCAAATAGTACTAAAGCTCCAAGAAAAACAAGAGCATAAGCAATCGCCTTTTTTACAAAATGGTGAAGGTTAAACTGCTTGACACCGTTCTCATCAGTAATGGTAATTGTAAAATGGTTATTCACTCTCAGCCTTATATCTCTTTAAAAAGGATTCAACTACACTAAAGGATCCAAATACAAGATAATTTTTACTTTTCTCTATTTTATCAAACATTTTGCACTCTATGCCTAAATCTTCGACAACTTCTCTCATAACATCTATATTTTCTGCTCTTTTATCCACAATATCTATTATCTCAATTTCAGCGATAATAGGCTTTAAAGTGGACAAAATCTCCTGATAATTCTTATCTTTATAGCTATTATATACCAGAGAGTACTTCTCTGGCTTTAAAGCCGATAAAACTGACCTAGCAGCCAATACATTGTGTCCTACATCTACAATTATATTCTCATCTAGACGCGTTAACCTTCCAAACAGTTTAGAGTCTGTAAAATTATCGGCACTATACTCAATATCTAAACTCTTTAGAGCTGCAATAGCAAGTTTTAGGTTATCTTCTAAATATGGAGCAAGTGATAGCTTTTTTGAGAGAGTTATAATCTCTTTCTCATCTTCTGAGTTTATAAACTCTTCTAAAGCATGAAATCTTACAGGCTTCTCATTACTAAGTTCCTCAGTGACACTGAAGACATCTTTATGATTTTGATTTGCCAAAATAGCCCTGTTTTGTACTGCGTTTAGTTTTGTTCTTGCAATCTTTTTTACAGTATTCCCTAAAAAAGCCTCGTGATCAATATCAATTGGAGTAACAAGCGTCAAAATTTTAGGAAAGACAGCAGTTGCATCATGCTCACCACCTAAACCTGCTTCAAGCACTACATAATCACACTCTTGATATATCCACATTGCCAATAGAGTTGTATACTCAAAATAACTAAGTGAATCTGCACTCTTTTGTGTTAAAATACTCTGTAACTCTTTGTGAGCACTCTCAAGCTTCTCATCCTTTACATCTTCTCCAGCTAGCCAAACTCTCTCGTTAAAATGTAAAATATGAGGAGATGTGTAGTGCCCTGTAGCATACCCTAAAGAGTGTAAGGCTGAAGCCAAAAAGCGCCCTGTTGTTCCTTTCCCGTTTGTACCAATAAGGTGTATAGTTTTTGGTATTTTAAAATGTGATTTTACACTTTCATATACTCTAGGCATACGAGTATAATCAATCTTATCATAATAGAGTGGTTTATTATCTAAAAAATCTTTTAACACTGCTATTTCTTATATGCTACTTGGTTTCTTCCATTCTCTTTAGCCTGATAAAGGTACTCATCAGCAGAGTTTAGTGCGGCTTGCAGTGAAATATGCTTCTCTCTTTCTGAAACACCACTACTGACAGTTACCTCTATACGATTTCCCTTATACATAAAACGGGCTTTTTGCACATGTTTTCTTACTTTTTCAGCAAATACAGCTCCACCTTTTGTATCTGTCTCACTTAAAATAGCTAAGAACTCTTCCCCGCCAAATCTTCCGACTACATCAACTGTTCTACACTCTTTTTTAAGTATGTTAGCAAAGGCTACAAGAACTGCATCACCTGCTTCATGACCGAAATTATCATTTACCGCTTTAAAGAGGTCTAAATCAAACATAACAACAGAAAAGTTTCGTCCATAGCGCTTAAACTCTGCCTCTTTTATCTCCATAAACTCATCTAGTGCACGTTTATTATAAAGCTTCGTTAAATAGTCCTCTTTGGAGTCTTGCTTAGCAGATTCCAGCTCTTTTTCCAGTTTATTGATTTTTCTGCTTAAGAGTGCGACCTCTTTAGAGTGCCCTTTCAAATCTTTACTTAAAAGCTGAGTATTTTCCTCTAGTGCGACCGCGATTGTGTAGAGCTTTTTATGAGCTACTTTAAAATTAGTAATCGAGCCCTCATCATAAGAGTTTAACTCTTTTTTTATCGCCTGAATCTCCTCTGTAGAGCTATCCGATTTTTCAATCATATCTATTATTCTATGAGAGAGTTTATCAAGTACTCCATCAAGAGACTCTACCATCTCCCGAACACTCTCTTTATCGAGTGCAATTCTCAGTGAAATTGCACTTTTTATCTCACTCTCAATACTTACACTGTCTAAAAGGCTTGGATTACTCTTTA
>JANTGV010000163.1 GCA_024762745.1 Sulfurimonas sp.
AAAATATTTCATAAAAGTTATAATCGATACAAATAGTCTAAAAAAGGTAAAAAATAGTCTAAAAAAGGTTAAGTTTCTTTACTTTGGTACGATTTAGTTTGTAAGAAGCAAGGATGCTCTCTTAAAAAAACACACAAAAGGATTTACAATGGGTTTCCAAATTAACACAAACGTTGCGGCAATGAGTTCACATATGAATTCAGTTAACAACAACAGAGGTTTAGACAAGTCACTTGCAGCTTTAAGTTCGGGGCTAAGAATCAACACAGCAGCTGATGATGCTTCAGGTATGGCGATCGCTAACCAGTTAAACTCTCAAGCAGAAGGTCTTGGTCAAGCAATTAGAAATGCAAACGATGGTATCAATGTAGCACAAACTGCTGATGGTGCGCTTGAAGAGTATACGAACATTATTAATACTGTAAGAACGAAAGCTATTCAGGCAGCTTCTGATGGTCAAAATGATGATTCAAGACAAGCTATTCAAAGAGATATCAATAAGCTTTTAGAAGAAGCGCAAAATATTGCTGATACAACACAGTTTAATGGACAAAATCTTCTCAATGGTGATTTTCAAAATAAAGAATTTCACATAGGTGCTTATGCAAATGAAACTGTAGGTATTGATATCGCTAATACTAGTATCAACAATATAGGGGCACATGCAACAAAAGAAGGTGCAAGTGCAAATGATGTTACTGCTTCACAAGCTGCAGCACTAGCAACAGATTTTGCTATTAATGGTACTACAACAGGTATAAGTGTAACTGATACATCAACTGGTGCAAATCAAACTGCTCACGATGAAGGTTCAGCTTGGGCAAAAGCTGAAGCTATTAATTCAGTAAGTAATACAACAGGTGTTACTGCAACTGCTTCAACTACAGTTGTAGGTACTGCTTCTATCGGTGCTACTAACCTCTCAGCTGGTGATTTGATTATTAATGGTAAAGATGTTGGTGCTGTTAATGTATCAACAGGTGATAGAGATAATGCACTTATAAATGCTATAAACAGTATCTCAAATCAAACTAATGTTACAGCCTCACTTGATGAAGGAAAACTAACATTGACTGCAAAAGATGGTAGTGATATAGTTTTAACAGGTACAGATACTAGTGGAGAACTATTTATGGGTGATAACTCATCAGCTATTTACAATAGTGGTAAAGTTACACTTTCATCAGCTAATGCAATCACAGTAAGTGGTACAATAACAGATACAGGATTTACAGCAACTACATATAGTGCGGATAAAGCACTAAACTCTATTGATGTAACAACAAGAACTGGTGCAGAAGAAGCAATTGAAACAACTGACTATGCTTTAAAACAAATAGATACGATTAGATCTCAAATAGGTTCTACTCAAAACCAACTTGAAAGTACGGTAAGAAACATCTCTGTAACACAAGTAAATGTGACTGCAGCTGAGTCTACAATCCGTGATGTTGATTTTGCGGCTGAGAGTGCTAACTTACAAAAACATAACATCCTAGCGCAGTCTGGTGTGTATGCGATGAGTCAAGCAAATGCTGCTCAACAAAATGTTATGAGACTACTTCAGTAGTTGAATAACATTTCCTGAAAACGTAATGAGATTATTACAATAGTCGAATGAAGTTTCCTTGAGAATGTTATGAGATTGTTACAATAGTAACGTCTCTTACCTCTTCTTTTCAAAAGCCTTCGGGCTTTTGGAGAATACTCGCGTCAACTACCCATCTCTTTAATATCCTATTTTTTAAACTTATGCTAAAATAAATGAAAATTAAATTTGAGGTAGAAATGCATTATATAAATCATATATCAATCGATCATAATAAAATGCTTGGAAAACCTTGTATCAAAGGTACAAGAGTTACAGTAGAACAAATTTTAAGAAAACTATCTGAAGGAATGGATATAGAGGAACTAATCAGATCCTTACCTTCTCTAACTCCTGCAGATATCCGTGCTGCTATGGCTTATTCGGCTGACATGATAAAGATGGAAGAGTCTCTTGCAAGTTAAAATTGTTGCAGACGAGAACATAAATTTCAATATCATAAAAAGACTTAGAACTGATGGATTTTGTGTTTACTCAATCTTAGAAAACAATGGAGGAGCAGATGATGAAACTGTTATCTCTATAGCAAAACAAGAGAAAGCAATTTTATTAACAGAAGATTCTGACTTTGGAGAGTGGGTATTTGCTCATGGCATCAAAGATATTTGTGTCATTTTTATGAGATACCGCTATAGTGAAATAGAATTAATCACTAAACAGCTGCTGCAACTTTTAAAAAACAAAAAATATAATTTTGAAAATAGCTTTTTTGTTTTAACACCTACCAAAGTAAGAATACGAAATATATAACATCCTAGCGCAATCAGGTGTGTATGCGATGAGTCAAGCAAATGCTGCTCAACAAAATGTTATGAGACTACTTCAGTAGTTGAATAACATTTCCTGAAAACGTAATGAGACTATTACAATAGTCGAATGAAGTTTCCTCGAAAACGTAATGAGATTGTTACAATAGTAACTTCTCTTTACAACCACTTCTTTTCAAAAGCCTCACTTCCCTATTGGGTGGTGGGGCTTTTTTTATTTATTAACTTTTTTATAGTAGAATAGTTATATGGCAAAAATCGATGAAATAAAAGAGCTTATAGGTTTTTTAAAAGCTATTTTTATCACTATGATAGTGATAGATACTTCTTTAATAGCTTGGGTATTTAAAAATTTTGATAGTGAGCTAGTTTGGAAATTGTATATAGTTGTTATGCTTATACTTTTTCTTAGTGTGGCTGTGGCATTTTTATTTACAAAGATACTAAAAGAGATAAAAAAACTAGAGGATATAAAATGATACCACTGATATTGTCTTTAACTATTGGACTTGGGCTACTTGCATTTATACTTTATAAAATCAATAAATTTGAAATACAGTAATTTTTTACTATACCAATTATTGAAAGTTAATATTTAATGTGTTCAAATCACCTTACAATCATAAGATTTAAATTTTAACCTTATGAGAGGCTAACACCTTTGTCAATCTCCTCTTTTAAAAGTGCATTAGCAACATTATACTGCACCAAATCGATGGGCAAATCCAAATCTCTTTTTAAAAGATACTTTAAAAATCCTCTCTTTTTAGCCCTAAATGTCTCTTTTGTAAACTCTCCTTTGATAGCCAAGTCAAAATCCCCACCTCTTTTACGATCATCTACACGACTTCCAAAGAGAATGACCTCCACATCCCCGAAGCTTGATTTACATGCTTGAAGCAGTGTTCTTTTTAGAGGTTCTGAAATTCTCATAGATACCCTTTTGAAAAGTCAAAGACCCTTTTCACTATCTGTTCTATTTCAGAAAAACTATCTACACAGTACTTTAAGTCACGTAAAGCATCTTCCAACGCATCAGGATAATCATGTTCTAATTCATTTCGTATATCTCTAAACGCTATCCATTTGTCAAAATCTATAATTCCCTCTTTCTCTATCAAAAAGATCACTTCACTCATCTTGGAAAAGCTGACTCCAGATATCTCCAAAAGAGATTTAAATACTTTGGCTCCCAAATAGTCTTGTAGTGAGAAAAATCTCTTTAAATATGCTTCTAAAACAGCTTTTTGCGCTACTGACAATTGATAAAATGCTTTTGGTGTAAAATCAAATGTCATGTCATCTATGAATGTTTTATACTCTTGCAGCGCATCAAAATGCATCTGCACTTTTTGCAGTTGTTTTTCGACTATTTTTCTCATACAACTTACCTTTTTAGATTACTTGTTTGGCATTATATCCAAAAAGGCATGTCAGCTAAACTAGGCTGCAGAGACGCTCAAATCTTCTATAAGCAGCTTAACATCTTCCACTTTTTGCATATATCGTGACGAAAAGACAAAGTACTGGATATAGTCATTGTATGACTCCTCTTTTTGATAAAACGCAGTAAAGGTTTCGTTAAATAGTTCACGTTCTTGCATCACAGAGAAGAAAAGTGAAACGTTTTTTGCCAATTTTGAAAAATCCACGACA
>JANTGV010000164.1 GCA_024762745.1 Sulfurimonas sp.
GTGTCCCATGATTGATTCGGAATTCACCGGCATAAGGTTTGAAAATATAAAGAGCTTTATAGTCTCATAATGCTCAGCAAAGCTCGGAAGTGATGTTAAGAGTGTTAACATAATAAGTAAAAGTGGAATAATAGTAAAGATAGTGTAAAAGCTAAGAGAAGCTGCAAATAGCGTTAGCTCTTTATCTACAAAAGAGGAGATAAAAAACTTTATATGTTTGTAGAACCCCTCTATTTTTGTTCTCATAATATTTCTTAGTTAAGTCCCATTTTTGCAGGGTTTAAAATATTGTTCGGGTCAAACGCAGTTTTAATAGATTTAAAAAGAGCCATCTCTTCATCTGTAAATGCCATTCCCATATATGGAGCTTTTGCTAGACCGATACCGTGTTCACCCGAAAGTGTACCGCCCAAGTCTACTGTAGCTTGGAAAACCTCTTCTATCGCCTGATAAGCGATTTTCACCTGTTCTGGATCCTTCCCGTCAACCATAACATTTGTATGAACGTTACCATCACCAGTATGACCAAAACATGGAATATTTACCTTATACTTTTCTGCGATAGCATAGAATTTTTCAAGTAATTCAGGTAAAACAGCACGAGGCACTGTTACATCTTCGTTGAGTTTTTTACTTCCATATATTGCAAGTGAAGGTGAAGCGTTACGACGTGCAAACCAGATATCAGCAGCCTCTGCATCATCTTTTGCAATTCTAAATTCACTACACCCATTCTCACCAAAAACTTTCTCTATTTGAGCAAGTTGAAAATTCAAATCATCTTCAAGGTTTCCATCAACATCTGTAACAAGTAGAGCACCCGCATCTACCGGCAAGCCTTTATTAAAAGTCTGCTCAACCGCACGAATTGTCAAATTATCTAAAAACTCCATAGCAACCGGTGTAATTCCACTTGCCATTGTTTTATACACTGCTTCCATCGCGTCATTAACAGTCGGGAAAATTCCCATCGCTGTTTTTGTCATTTTAGGTTTTGGTATAAGTTTTAGAGTTATCTCAGTTAAAACCGCAAGCGTTCCCTCTGAAGCTATTAAAATACCGCTGATGTTATACCCTGCAACATCTTTAATAGTACGCTTTCCAGCCTTAATCACATCACCATTTGGTAAAACTGCACGTGTAGCCATCACATAATCTTTCGTAATTCCATACTTTGCAGCACGCATTCCACCTGCGTTTTCACTTACATTTCCACCGATAGTTGAGTAGTCTTGCGATGCTGGATCTGGCGGATAAAACAGACCTACCTCTTCTACTGCACGTTGAAGGTCCATATTAATAACACCTGGCTGAACAATAGCAACCATATTTTTCATATCTATCTCTAAGATTTTATTCATATGTTTTTCCATCGCCAAAACAATTCCACCAGAACTTGGAAGTGCTCCTCCGGTAAAACCAGAACCTGCTCCACGAGGAACTATAACTATTTTGTGCTCATTACAGTACTTTAAAATTGCACTCACATCCTCTTCATTACGTGGAAAAAGTACTGCGTCAGGCTCAAAGTGTTCACGAGTTGCATCGTATGAGTATGCTATTAGGTGCGCTTTATCACTGTAGATATTATCATCACCGACTATAGATTTAAAGTGTGTTATGTGTTTAGTGTCAATCATATTAGTTTCCTATCTTAAAATCATCAAGTAAATCGTGATATTTTGCATCACCATTTTTAATTATGTCGTATAGATTTTTATTTTTATTGTTGTTCGTAACCAAAAGTTTATAGTAGTGTGGTGAATAACTCTCTAACTCATCACTACCCTCTCCCCACCAAGCGGCATCTATAGTTTCAACTCTTGTATAAAATGGCAAAATAACGCTATCCTGAACTAAAGGTGCATCGTTTATGGTTAAAATTTTAAAACTTTTAGCATCAACCATAAACAGTTTTTGCTCTAAATAGATAAAAACAAGACCTATGCTGCTTGCAACACTCATCGCTTCGAAATCCTCTTTCAAAGGAGTGGGATGCCCACGAAAAGAGAGAATCGTGGCAAAAATATCTGGATGGAGCCACTGAACTTTTACACTTTTTGTTATCTGATGATATACCTCTTCGCTTGGAGCTACTAAAAGTGCTCGCGAATATCCAAATGCAAATACCGCTTTGTCTCCAACTTTTACACTCCATTTCCCTGTAGGTAAAGCGTTATTTCTAAGACCTGTATAGTCATTCATCTTTAGCGTAGCTATCTTACTCGTTTTGTCATAATCTTCAACTACTACATTTTTAAGTATACTCGTTCGCCCAGGTACTATCTCATGAACTATAAATCCGCTCATTCCAACATCAATCTTATCTATCTTTATAGTCGCTCTATCTGCATCATTGTCTAAAGTAACTATGGGTGATTTTATTACCCCTGCGTTTAACTCAAACAGAGTCAGTAAAAGTATAAGTATATATCTCATTTCTCTTCTTCATTCAATTATTTATATTGCGATTATATCTAACAAACCTCAGACTAAGCCAAATTTTGTTAAAGTTCACAAATAATTTATTATAGGCTTAGAATATTGATACGTTTTTTCTTACTTTTTTTACTCTCAACTACTATTTTTGCAAGTGAAGTTGAACGTTTTCGCTGGATAAACGGTGAGACATATTTAGTTTTTTTAGAGAAACAAAACCTTCCTCTCAAAAAGCTCTATTATAACCTTGACACCTACGACCAAAGACTTACAGAAGAGATGCGAGCAGGTGCTCATTGTCAGATTTTAAAAGACTCTGATGGAGATATTGAACAGGTTCTGCTTCCACTAAACGATGAACTGCAAATCCATATATACAGAGATGGAGACTCCTACAGTTTTGAAGCCATTCCTATCATAAGCAGTACAAAAACAGAATCTTTTACTCTGCAGATCAATCACTCTCCACACTATGACATACTTAAAGAGACAGGCTCAAAAAAGCTGGCTCAAATTTTTGTTTCAAGTTTTAAAAACTCGCTTAACTTCAAAAGAGATATCCGTAAAGGTGATACCTTGGTTATGATTTATGATCAAAAATATCGTCTTGGCGAGCCTTTTTCTATGCCAATACTTAAAGTGGCAATGATTGAGATGAAAAAGAAACGTCACTTTATATACCTCAACGATGATCAGAGATATTATGATGAAAAAGGGCATGAAGTAGAAGGTTTTTTACTTGCTCGTCCAGTTCGTGGTGCAAGAATATCTTCATACTTTACTAAACGCAGATTTCACCCAGTCCTAAAAAAATGGAAAGCTCATCTAGGTATTGACTATGCGGCTAGACGCGGGACACCTATAGTTGCGGCAGGAAGTGGTAGAGTTATCTATGCTGCAAGGCTTGGAAGCTATGGTAATCTCATAAAAATACGTCACGATGATGGTTATGAAACAAGATATGCACACCTCAAATCCTTTCGCAGAGGTATACGCAGAGGAAAATATGTTAAAAAAGGGCAGACAATTGGCTACGTAGGCTCGACAGGACGCTCGACAGGACCACATTTACACTTTGAACTTCGTAAGCATGGACGTGCAATAAATCCACTAAGAGTTGTGCAAGTCACAACTAAAAAACTAAAAGGCAAAGAGAAAAAAGCCTTTATTAAACTCAAAAAAAACTATGATGAGAGTATAGAGTTACACTTAAATAATCAAACTGCGTTTAAAAAACGACCACCTTTTCAAAATGAGTCTTATTTTTACAATGAAAAAAACAGAGTACAACTTGATGGATAAAATAGACTCTACCGAAGAGCTTAAAAACCCCCAGTTTATAAAACCGATGCTTATTAACTACACACAAAAAGGTGTAGAAAAAAAGTGGGAAGCTGTAGTATCTCACAACAGTGTTTCCATTCTCCTCTGGCATAAAGAAAAAGATTCCTTTGTTTTAGTAAAACAGCTTCGTCCGGCGGTATTAAATGTAAGTAACACTGATGGTTATATGTATGAACTCTGTGCTGGAATTATAGATAAAAACACAACAAATAAACAGATTGCCAAAGAGGAAGTTCTTG
>JANTGV010000165.1 GCA_024762745.1 Sulfurimonas sp.
AAAAATTACAGAAGTAGCTGAAAATGCGAAAACGTCTGGAGATGTTGCTCAAGCTTTAAGCAGTAAAATTCCAAGTATCGATATGAATCGTCGTAGCGGTATAGCAAACGATATATATATCCGTGGTCAAAAACGCGACAATATCTCTATTGAGGTTGACGGAACAAAGGTTTGTGGTGCATGTCCAAACAGAATGGATCCACCAACATCTCATGTTTTAGCTTCTCAAATTGACGAAATAGAAGTCATCGAAGGTCCTTATGATGTAACAAGCTTTGGAACACTAAGCGGTGGTGTTAAAATAAAAACTAAACAACCTACACAAAAACTTCAGGGTGAGTTAAACCTCGGTCTCGGTTCATGGGGTTATAAAAAAGCTGGGGCAACTGTTAGTGGAGGGAATGATATAGTTCGTATTTTAGTAAGTGGATCATATGAAAACAGTGGACAATACAAAGATGGTAACGGCGACACAATGGCTGAACAGCTAATAACACAGAATGCTCCGGCTGGAAGTCAGTACCAAACGCAATATGAAGATATGGATGCATATACAAAAAAGAGTGTAATGGCGAAAGCATTTGTAACTGTTACAGATGATCAGGAGCTGCGTTTAAGCTATACACAAAATGAGAGTGATGATGTTTTATATCCAAATACACCAATGGATGCTATCTATGATGACTCTACTATCTACAGTGCAGAATATAATATAAAAAATATTAGTGATATATATGAAAGTATCAATCTTGAGTATTACCACTCTAATGTTGATCATCCAATGAGTAATCAATATAGAAAGGCACCTGCTTCAGACCCTACTAAGCATACAACAAACCATTTAGAAACAACGATGGACGGCATTAAGTTAAAAAATAGCTTTGATATTGACAGTTACAAACTTTTAGTTGGTCTTGATGGGAGTAAAAGAACATGGGAAGGAGAGTACTATCATACTCTAAGTAAAGCTTCTAAGGGTATAAGCATAGCAGATACACAAACAAACAATATGGCCCTTTTCGCAAAACTCGACAGACAGTTTGGATCTATTAACCTTTCAGTCGGTGCAAGATATGACTCAACTGAAATTAAATCTGATGAAGTGTTAGCAACATCGGACGAGACTTATAATGCTCTCAATGCAAATATATTTGCATCATACAACCTAAATAGAGAAAATAAAATCTTCTTAGGCTTTGGTCAAGCTTCACGTGTTCCAGATGCCAGAGAGCTTTACTTTAGAAAAACTGTTCCCGGAACTGGTTCTGTAATGTATGGTACTCCAGACCTTGATCAAACAACAAATAGAGAGATAGACCTTGGATATGAAACAAACAATAACCTGTTTAAACTAAAAATCAAAGCTTTCTATTCTATGTTAAATGATTACATCTATTATCAAAAATCTGCACCGACAGTGGCAAACAAATTTAAAAATATTGATGCAACTATATATGGCGCTGAACTCAGTGCTTCAATCTATGCAACAGATGATATTACTGTGGATATGGGAGCAGCATATAAAGTTGGTGAAAAAGATGAAGCTTTAAGTGGCCAAACAGATACAGACTTAGCCGACATCGCTCCACTTCGTGGAAACTTAGCAGTTAATTATGAGTACATGAACAACTCTATAGCTACTCTTGAGGCAGTTGCAAGTGACACATGGGATACAATAGATAGTGATAACGGTGAGCAGGAATTAAACTCTTGGGGTATTGTAAACGCAAAAGTGAAACATGCTCTAAACAGACAATTTGATTTTACTATAGGTATCAATAATATATTTGATAAAGCCTATGCTCAGTCAAATACTTATGCAGACTTAACTCTTATTACCGGTGGTGGAGATGTAACTCTTATGAATGAGCCAGGCCGTTATTTCTACACAAACTTAGACTTTAGATTCTAAGAACTTTTCTTTTACTACACTCACTCTATTTTTTGGAGTGAGTCACTAAAGCCCTCTCTTATAACAAAAAAGCTAAAATCTCTTTTATGATAAATAGAGTCCCTACTAAAAAAATATATGTCGGTAATGTAGCAGTCGGTGGTGATGCACCTATTAGTACGCAATCGATGACTTACTCAAATACTCATGATGTTGCTGCAACAGTTGAGCAGATAAATCGCCTTCACTTTGCAGGCTGTGACATAGTACGTGTTGCAGTCCCGGATATGGAAGATGCACTTGCGCTTAAAAGTATTAAAGAGCAGATTTCTCTGCCTCTTGTTGCAGACATTCACTTCAACTACAAACTTGCACTCATTGCTGCAGAGTCAGTTGATTGTATCCGCTTTAATCCTGGAAATATTGGTGAAAAATCTAGAATAAAAGAGATTGTAAAGGCTTGTCAGGAGAGAAATATTCCTGTTCGTATCGGTGTAAACGCAGGAAGCTTGGAAAAAGAGTTTGAAAATAAGTATGGTCAAACTGCAGAAGGTATGGTTGCTTCTGCTGAGTATAATATCAAATACCTCGAAGACTTAGGTTTTGATGATATCAAAATCTCTCTCAAGGCTTCAGATGTTCAAAGAACTGTAGATGCTTACAGAATGCTCCGTCCAAAAAATCACTACCCATTCCATCTCGGCGTTACAGAAGCAGGAACTCTTTTTCATGCAACTGTAAAGAGTTCGATCGGACTTGGGGCACTTTTACTTGATGGTATTGGTGATACTATGCGTGTAAGTATTACAGGTGAACTTGAAGAGGAGATAAATGTAGCCCGTGCTATTTTAAAAGACAGCGGTGCGATGCCCGATGGTCTGAACATCATCTCTTGTCCAACTTGTGGAAGAATCGAAGCTGACCTAGTAACAGCAGTGGCAGAAATAGAAAAACGCACTGCACACATCAAAACGCCACTCAATGTCTCAGTAATGGGCTGTGTCGTAAACGCAATAGGTGAAGCTGCTCACGCTGATGTAGCAATAGCTTACGGAAAAGGAAAAGGTCTTGTTATGGTTAAAGGTGAAGTCGTTGCCAACCTTGATGAGAATGAACTTGTAGATAGATTTGTAAATGAGGTTGAAGAGATGGCGGAGAAAGCACAATAATGCAAGACAATCTATATAACCTAGCCTTTGAGAGAAGTATCTTAAGCTCGATAGTCTTTGAGCCAAGCCAGTTTGATGATTTGAGTGTTACTCTTAGCAAAGATGACTTTTATCTTCCGGCACACCAAGATATCTTTGCCTCTATGCTCACACTTCTACAAAAAGATCAGCCTATTGATGAGGAGTTCATCAAAAAAGAGCTTATCAAAATCAAAAAGTTTGATGAGCAGGTTATGCTTGAAATACTCTCAGCAAACCCTATCTCAAATACCACAGCTTATGTGAATGAAATAAAAGACAAGTCTCTTAAACGTCACCTCTTAACACTCACTACTGAGATAAAAAGAGTAACTGTGGAAGAGGAACTTCCATCTACTGAGGTTGTGGATATAGTAGAGAAAAAACTCTACGAAATCACTCAAGACAACCAGACAAGTGACTTCAAAGACTCCCCAAAAATGACCTATGACACTATGGAGTACATCAAAGAGATGAAAGCTCGCGGTAACTCTGTTTTAGTTGGTGTAGATACCGGTTTTGGCGAGCTTAATAAAATGACTACCGGTTTTGGTAAGGGTGACTTAGTCATCATCGCAGCTCGTCCAGCAATGGGGAAAACCTCTTTTGTACTCAACACAGTAAACTCACTTATAAATCAAGGTAAAGGTGTCGCTTTTTTCTCTCTAGAGATGCCTGCTGAGCAGCTGATGCTGCGTTTACTCTCTATACAGACATCTATTCCACTTCAAAAACTTCGTGTCGGTGATATGAATGATGATCAGTGGAGTTCTTTAAACGGTGCAATCGACAAAATGAACTCTGCAAAACTTTTTGTGGATGATCAGGGTAGTATCAACATCAACCAACTCCGTTCTAAACTTAGAAAACTGAAAAACCAGCACCCTGAAATAGAGATTGCTGTTATTGACTACCTGCAAATTATGCAA
>JANTGV010000166.1 GCA_024762745.1 Sulfurimonas sp.
AACATTAGAGTATTTGCTTCTGGACAGTATAAAGTACAAGTATTACACTTGTACTCAGAACACATACTGGCATCAACTTTTGCTACATAATACATTTATTTTCCTTTTTTATATGTTGAACTGAATCAGTAATTCATCAGTACTTAGATCAATAGAATCTGCCATTTCAAAAGTTTTGTTAATTACATCCATATTTTTTTGAAGTAACTCTTCTTTCTTTTTGAACTTTTTCTCTATAGCAGAGTCAAGCATAGCTGTACCACCTGAAGATACAAATGAAGTACCAAGGAATCTTTCTTTAACGGCTGCTTCAATGTTTTCAGTAGTGACAAGGTTAACAAGTCCAAGTAACATACCCATCATTGCCATATTTGTTGCAAGCTCTGTTCCGGCAAGATCAAGTGCAAGTTTTGTAGCATCAAATTGTACTACTTTTGCATTAAGATCTTTTAGTACTTTAACATCATCTTCGTCAAGTACATTTACTTCAGAGTTGATGATAATTAAACTGTTCGGTTTTAGACCAGTGTAAAAAGGCATTGTATATGATTTACCATGCGTTACAACTTGTGAGTGGTAGATCATAATAATATCCGGGTAAACAACTTCACCAACTTCATAAATAGGCTCAGTTGAAGCTCTTACGTAAGCCTCAACCGGTGCCATTCTTTTTTCAGAACCAAAAAATGGAACCAAAGATGCGTATTGACCTGCATTATCCATAGTAGAACCAAGGATGTGTGCAGTTGTAACAACACCTTGTCCACCTAGTCCAGAAATACGTATGTTATATCTTTTTTTCTCTTTGTTTTCAGCCATATTAATTTACCGCCTCTTTCTCTTTCGCTTTTTTTGCTTGTCTTGCTGCTTTTTCTTCAGCTTCAACACGTTCAATCACTGCTTTTGCTTCGTCAGTCATGAATTCTTCAAATGTAAAACGATCTTTTTCTTGTGCTTTTGCATCAGCAAATACTTCATGAGTAGGGATTGAATACTCAATGTTACATGATGTATATGCGTGAATGAAAGTTGGTCCAACTTCTCTTGCAACAAAGATTGCACGTCTAATGATCTTAGCCGCTTTTTTGATGTTTGTTGGAGACATTCTTACTGTATATACACAACCAGCAGCTCTTGCAAGTTCTGTTGCCGGCATTTTACCGAAGTCTTTACCTTTTGGAGCCATTTTAAGAATAGCACCTTGAGGAGACATACCAGAAGATTGACCACCAGTATTTCCATAAACTTCATTGTCAAGCATGATTGTAGTGAATCTTTCACCACGGATCCATGAGTGCATCGTCATAGAGAAACCGATATCCATAGTACCACCGTCACCGGCAATAGTAATAACATCTTTTGTTTTATCTGGAAAACGTAGTCTAAATGCACGAGTAAGGCCAGAAGCCATCGCATTTTGATCTCCATAGTTTCCATAGATAAATGGAACTGCAGCTTGTGAAATAGCCAAACGACCACAACCAGCTGTACCTAATGTTACTGTCTCTTCCGGGTTTGGAAGTGAAGCAAAAATTAGTCTGATGTAGTAAGCCATCCAACAACCAGAACACATTGGGTGCTCTTCAACTAGCTCTTTGAACTGACCCATGTTACCTGGACCAGCTTCTTCTTGAGTTTTTCCGAATGGACCGTAGTCAACTAACTCAACATAATCTTTTGGTAGATAGTTCTTAAATCTCTCTGCCGGAGTTATATATTTCATACTCATCTTTTTCTCCTTATTATAGTTTTAGGTCGTACTCTAAGCCAAGTGCAGTATGAATTTCTTTCATAATTAACTCAACTGGAAGTGTCATACCACCATATACTCTTGGACCTTCTACAACGATTCCACCATTTGGAATAGCTGCTTTAACCTCTTTACATAACCAACCGATGATGTTGTGTTCAGGAACGATAAGCGCTTTTGCATTTTTCGTCACTTCTTTGATTTCATCAGTAGGGAATGGTCTGATTGATCTTACTTTGATAAGACCTACGCTTAAACCATCCTCTTGTGCATATCTCCATGCCTCTCTTGCTTGTGCAGCTGCACAACCAGATGCTACAACGAATACATCCGCTTCAGGGTTTTGTACTTCGATTGGACCACCAAGGTATTCATAGATATATTTCATTGCACGTCTGTTTGAATCCCAGATCTCTTGTTGCCATACAGCATGGATCAAGTAACTCATGAAGTTTGATTTTTGTACAGGTGCATCCCTTTGGATTCTTGCCGGTGGAGTTTCATTATCCATAGCAGGAACAGGAGCAGCAACTGGATCAAACTCAGTAAGCGCAATATCTTCAGGTGTCATGTCAACATAACCTTTTGCATGTGTTACGAAGAAACCTTCAGTAGCAACTGCAACAGGAATATATACATCAACTTTCTCAGCAATAGCAAATGCAGCTAATGTAAAGTCAAAAGTATCTTGTTGGTTTTCTGCATGAAGTACTACTGCACCACAATGCATCATATATGCCATTTCGATATTATCTGGTTGAATTGACAATGGTGCATTAATAACACGAGTCAAAATACCAAGTACTGCTGGCACACGGTGACCTGGCCATGAAACGATTGCTTCTAAACCTCTAAGAAGTCCTGGACCAGAAGTCGCTGTGAAAAGACGAACACCTGCACGAGCTGCACCAGCGATTGCTGACATAGTTCCTAGCTCTTCTTCAGCTCTGTAGTACTCTTTAATGTGACCTTGCGCATATATATCACCAACAAGGTGCATTACCTCTGATTGTGGTGTAATTGGGTATGCGATCGCCATATCAACACTTGCTCTTTTAACAGCTTCTGCCATTGCTTGAGCACCTGTGATAAAGTGCTGCTCTCTTGGAGCTTCTTTTAAAAGGTAGTTGATATCTACTAATTTTTTATCTAATTTTTTTTGTGGGTTTGGGCTCATTGATGCTCTCCTTTATTCAACTTCTGTAACATGCTCACCTTTTCTAGTCATGATGAGGCTTCTAAACTCACCATAATCAGCAGGAGACAATGTTGCAAAATCTTCTTTTGGTAAAGATGGATTTTCAGGTGGTAAAGTAGTTTCCCACTCAATACCTAATTTGTTTCTTTCTTCAATAACAATTTCTTTAAACTTTTGAATATCTTCAGCGTGAAGATCTCTGATTGATGCCATTGCTTCTTCATGCCCCATATAAGAACATAGTGCAATTGTGTAACAATCTGTACCAGCACGAACCATTCTTAATGAAAGGTTTGCATAGTGACAATGTACACCAACGAAGATACAAGCTTTGATCTTGTTATCTAAAATCGTAAGATTCGGGTGGTTAGGATTAATTTCTGCCTTAACATCGATTTTTGGATATTTTGGTCTGTAATCCGGCATAGGGATGATTTTACAATTAGGGATTTCTGATGCAAGATCTAGAATAGCTGCCGCTTTATCTGCTACATCATCTTTCCAGTCCCATAGTACCTGTGGCCCAGGGAAAATTGTTGGATTCTCTTTTGTTAAAAGTGCTCTTGCAGCATCTCTCATAGCCTCTTCTTCACTTACTGTTTCACCGTAAAGTAAAGCCTGACCTTTTGGTGCCAGTTCGACTCCCATATGTGGTGCCGATGTTGGCATATAGCCAGCGGGACCTTCTGTTACTTTTCTTAACATTGTTACCTCCTATTTAGTACGAATACGAAAAAGTTTCGATAAATTACATTGAAACTCCCTAACATTCAGTTAAGTTGAGGAATTATACAATAAATTTAAGATTTTACGCTTATGTGTAGATGAAATTAATCAATATATTGAATATAATCATTGTAGTTTAATGAAGCAGTGTAAAATTGTTACACTTGTATTGATTTAACTGTTATTAATAGAGATAATATTATATTATCTTAATATTTTTATAAAAAAAATAATTAATATTTCAACGTATGATTAGAAGAAAATATTTTCTTTTTTAGTCAACAATCTCCCTAAAATTGGTGATTTAATTAAATATTTGTAGG
>JANTGV010000167.1 GCA_024762745.1 Sulfurimonas sp.
ATATTTAACTTATAATGAAAAGTTAGAAATTTTTTGAACTTATCTACTGTTTTAAAACTATCTTTTAAAAGATCTCTTTCTATCTTCGTCAATGCACTCGGCTTCACATAATTATCTGGTTCAAGGTTTTTCTCTATCTTCTTCAATCTATACTTGAGGAGCAATGTCAAAAGAAAGTTAAAAGACTCAATCAAATCACCTGTTAATTCACGATCAATCACTCCTAAATTGTTTAATTTTTTCAATCTCTCTACACTATTGGTCTCTTCAAGCCTATTTTCCAAGGCAAGACTTCTCACTCCATGCACGATGGCAAATATACCACCTTTCTTGATATCCAATGCATCTTTGTGATCATTTTTGCCTAAAACAAAACCAGAAAATATACTAAGTGGTGTCTCAAACGTCAATACTGCGTGTGCAAAATAAGCAAAAAATCTAGCGTTATCACTAACACGTTTTAACAAGTGATTCTTAGCACCAGCTAAAAGTGTTTCATCTCCAGCAACCGAGACAGCATCATAAAAAATAGCCAAGTTCATAAGATCTTCACTACTTTGTCCTTGAACCCATCCAGATAAAATGTTCTTGAACTCCTCTTCTGTTTTCACCCACTCAGGATTACTTATCATGATATTGCCTGGACATTTTGGATAACCAAAGCTTAGAAGCATTTGCGTAAAGCCTTCTGTAAAAGCTTTTAACTCTTCAGCCTCACAAGTACAATCTTCGCGTAAAATAAGGGCATTGTCCTGATCTGTTTTTAATATCTGTTCTCTTCTACCCTCACTACCCATTACGATAAGTGCTGCATTTTCACGTATCGCTGTAGGCGCAGTTAAATCAAAGAGTTTCTTGAAAACTTTTTCATTTAGCTGGCTTAATAGCTTGGAGATATAACGCACTTTTACACCCTTGGCATAGAGTGCTTTAGTGACGCGTATCAAGTTTTCACTTGCCTTTCGTAATGTCTCTACAGAGTCAGCTCTCTCTATCTCATTTGAAATCGCATACGTATGCGAAGCAAAAAAGCTCGCCAAAGAAATTTGATCTAATACACCAAGTATCTCTTGGTTCTCATCTATAACCACCAAACGCTTTATCCCATATTCTGTCATCTTTAACTGTGCATTAAAAAGAAATTCACTGCTAGAAACAGTGATAACATTGTAGGTTGCCAATTTATCAATAGGCTCTTGCGATGACAAATTTTTCAATATCAATTTATCACGATAATCCGTATCTGTCACAATACCTAAAGAATCTCCCCGTCTCACCAATAAAGAACTACTTTTTTTCTCTTTTAACTGAGAAATGGCATCAAAGATAGAAGTCTTATCATCTACGATAACTGGTGTCTTGATATAAGCATCTTCCACACGTGCAACCATAAAATTGGCTAATTCTTTGTTTTTTTCATTGATTTGATTGGTATTGAGTTTTTGTGAGATAGATTGGAAGAAGTATTGTTCAAAGTTTTCATCTTCATGAAGCACTTCTAAAAATATCTCCCGAGGTAAGACATAACAAATCGTCTCTTGCCCAGTAATGAATTCACGTTTTACATGATTTTCAATCAGCGAAATAGCATCAAATGCTTCGTGATGGTCATAGATAGAAACCACTTCATTTTCATGTGTTTCTTGTACAACACCCTTAATGATAAAATATAAAAACTCAGGATTCATTCCTTTAGAGAGCAACACTTCATTCTCTTTAAAGTAGACAACATCTAAGTTTTCACATACATATCGCAGGTTTTTTACATTCAGCATATCAAAGGGAGGAATCCCTTTGATAAAACTTTCTTGTTCTAATAAGCTCAAAACTGACCTTTTAAGTTCTAGTGATCAACAGCACCATCTGCACCCATACCAGTTTGACATCTGATATCTTGTGCATCAAACTCATCGATACAACGCTTCGCATCTGCACTCTTATCTGTGATAGAGAAGAACCAGATAGCAATGAACGCCAATGGCACTGAGAATACTGCTGGGAACTTATATGGAACAATCGCCTCAGCATTTCCTAAAATCTGTGTCCATACAACTGGACCAAGGATTACTAGAACGAGCGCTGAGATAAGACCGATGTAACCACCGATTACCGCACCTCTAGTTGTTAATTTCTTCCAGAAGATTGACATAAATAGTACCGGGAAGTTTGCAGATGCAGCAATGGTAAATGCAAGTGCAACAACAAATGCAATGTTTTGCTTCTCAAACGCGATACCAAAGAAGATAGCTGCGATCCCGATACCAAAGGTCGCTAATCTACCTACTTTCATCTCTTTTTGCTCATCTACTTTATTATCCCCCGCAAATGCATTTGCATAAAGGTCATGTGAAATCGCTGATGCACCAGCCAGTGTAAGACCAGAAACAACCGCTAAGATCGTAGCAAATGCAACCGCAGAGATAAATCCAAGGAAGTAATCACCACCGACAGCATGCGCTAGCCATACAGCAGCCATATTGTTCATACCTTTAAGTGTTTCACCATCTTCAGCCATATATACTCCACCTTCAGCACCAAGTACAAGAACGATTGCACCAAATCCCATGATGAAAGTAAGAATATAGAAGTAACCGATAAGTCCCGTTGCAACAAATACTGACTTTCTTGCTTCTTTAGCATCAGCAACAGTAAAGAAACGCATAAGAATATGAGGAAGGCCCGCTGTACCAAACATAAGCGCAATACCAAGAGAAATCGCTGAGATAGGATCACTTACAAGTCCACCTGGGCTCATAATCTCCTCACCTTTTACGTGAATCTCAGTCGCTTTTACAAATAGCTGGTTAAAATCAAAATCAAACTGCATCATTACCATGATAGCCATGAACGTTGTACCAGCTAATAGTAGTACCGCTTTGATAATCTGTACCCAAGTTGTTGCAAGCATACCACCAAAAGCAACATAGGCAATCATTAGCATCCCAACAAGAACAACAGCAAACTCATAATCAAGACCAAAAAGAATCTCGATAAGCTTACCAGCACCAACCATTTGTGCGATTAGGTAAAGGATAACAACGGCGATTGAACCAAGCGCTGCTAAGATTCTTACCGGCTTTTGCTTCAATCTATAGGCAGTAACGTCCGCAAATGTATACTTACCTAAGTTTCTAAGCTGCTCAGAAATCATAAAAAGAATGATCGGCCAACCTACGAGGAAACCAATAGAGAAGATAAGACCATCATAACCCTTTAGGTAAACCATACCGGTAATACCCAAGAACGAAGCCGCTGACATATAGTCACCCGCAATCGCTGTACCATTTTGTGTACCTGTGATACCACCACCTGCAGTATAGAAATCTTTTGCAGACTTTGTTCTTTTAGCCGCCCAGTATGTGATACCTAATGTACCAGCAACAAATAGCAAGAACATAAAAACTGCTGGAACATTGATCTCATCTGCTTTGGTTCCAGCTCCTAAATCAGCACCTGCAGCAAAAGCAGCTACTGCACTTAATGCTACTAGAGATAAAACTTTACCTAACATTATTTCATCTCCTTTTCAATTTCAGCTTTTACTTGATCTGAGAGTTCATCAAACTCACTATTTGCACGTCTAACATAAATACCTGTTAAAATAAAAGCAAATATAATAATCGCAATACCTACTGGAATCCCCCAAGTAGCCATGCCATCTGCACTGATTTTTGCACCTAAAGTCGCTGGACTAAATGCGATTAATAAAATATACGCATAATAGACCACTAACATGATAATTGACAATTTCCACGCAAACCCGTTTCTAGTACGAACCAGTTTTTGGTAAGCAGGGTTATTCTGGATCTTGTTTACTAATTCTCTATCCATGATTCTTCCTTTTCTTAAAATTAGAAGTTATAGTTTACTATAACTCTATACTCTTCCCAATCTAATCCAAGAGCAAAGTCTGTTGGGTAATTTGCTCTAAGTCTTAGCTGTAGATTGTTCACTGTCGCAGGGTATTACTGAATATCAAATCCTGACT
>JANTGV010000168.1 GCA_024762745.1 Sulfurimonas sp.
TAATGTCCCCTTAAAAATCCTAATTAATATTTGTTATTATAATAAATCTATTTTTAAAATAAAGTTAAAGTGTCACATTTTATCACAAAATAAATTATAAATAAAATTATAAATATAATTATCTTTTTAAAGATAAAATTAAATAGAAGTAAAAAAGTTTATTTTTGGGGAATTTATGAGGTTAGATAGCTATCTAACCTAGAGACAACTATACGAGTTCTATAATTGCCATTGGAGCTGCGTCACCTCTACGGTTACGAGTTTTAATGATTCTTGTATATCCACCATTTCGTTCTGTATAATCTGGTGCAATTTCAGTTACAATTTTATTTGTACAAACTTTATCTTGTAAAAGTGCAAAAACTGCTCTATGTGCATTCTCTCCACTTCCTGCTTTTGTGATAAGTTTCTCAAAATATCTACTAAGCTCTTTTGCTTTTGGAAGAGTAGTCTCTATTCTTCCACTTTTAATAAGAGCAATAGAGAGGTTTTTAAGTAGGGCTGCTCTATGAGCAGAAGTTCTACTCAATCGTCGATATCCGTGCTTATGTCTCATCTGTCTTTTCCTTTATTCTTCTGCTGAGCTTTCTTTTAGTTGCTCAATTTTTCTAACAAGATTAGCTCTTGTTGTATCTGGCAGTTCAAAATCTTCGCCATAACCTAAATCTTCTAAACAATCAGCTATCTCATCTAGTGATTTTCTACCAAGATTTTTGATATTTTTCACTTCATTTGCACTCATAAGTACAAGTTCACCAACATATTTAATACCTGAACGATCTAATGAGTTAAATGACCTAGCACTAAGTCCAAGTGAATCTATCTGTTCAAGATAAGGTTTAATCTCACTGTCATCTGTTGTTCTCTTGACTGGAGTTGCATTTATCTCAACATCTAAAACACCATTGAAAACAGATAACTGTTTATACATAGTCTCTAGTGCATTTGTAAAAGCATCAACTGGAGAAATTTGACCATCTGTTTCTATATCAAAAGTAATCTTTTCATAGTTTGGATTGTCTTCAACTAGGACATTCCCTATCTCATAGTTTGCTTTTTTAACAGGCGTGAAGAAAGCATCTAATGCAATAGCATCACTATCAACTTCATCTCTAAGGTCTTCACTTTGGACATAACCTAAACCTTGTGCAACAACTACTGTAAAATTAAGTTTTGCATCTTCATTAAGTGTTGCTAAAAATGAGTCAGGATTTACTACCTCAACTTCATCATTTATCAAATCAGATGCTGTGATATTTCTAGGACCTGAAAAGTTATAACTCAATTTGGCTTTTTCAACACCTTTAGGTAGTTTAAATCTAATATTTTTAAGATTAATAATAAATACAGCTACATCCTCATGCATTCCACGAACACTGTCAAACTCATGAGCAGCACCTTCAATCTTAATAGATATTGGGGCATAACCCACAGAAGAGCCTAAAATAAGTCTTCTTAATGGATGAGCAAGAGTGATAGCATAACCACTTTCAAAAGGGTAGGCAATAACTTCACTTCTATTCTCACCAATCTCATTAACCTCAACAATTTCAGGAAGAGACGGTGCTATTTTAATTTTTTTCATTTTTTGCCTTTATTACCTAGTACTTTACTACTTAGAGTAAAGCTCAACGATTAGTCTCTCTTCAACAGGGATTGAAATCTCTTCTCTATTTGGAACTCTAGTAAAAATACCAAAAAGTTTATCTTTTTCCACATCTACCCACTCAACTATACCAGTTTGATTAGTAAGCTCCATAGCTCTTACTACTTGAGTATTTGTTTTACTATTTTCTTTAACTTCAATTTTTTGACCAGCTTTTACTCGAAATGAAGGAATATCAACTTTTTGTCCATCAACAGTAATATGACCATGATTTACAAGTTGTCTTGCAAATCTTCTTGTAGTTGCAAAACCCATTCTATAAACTACATTATCAAGTCTCTGCTCTAGTAGTTGAATAAGGATTGCCCCTGTATTTCCATCTCTTCTATTAGCTTCAGCAAACAAAGCTCTAAATTGCTTTTCGCTTACACCATACATAAATTTAGCTTTTTGTTTCTCTTGAAGTTGAAGACCATATTCACTAATCTTTGTTCTTCTTTGACCATGTTGCCCTGGTGGGTATGGTCTCTTTTCTAAAGCTGATTTTCCTGCAAGTCTTCTCTCACCTTTTAAGCCGAGATCAACACCAAGTCTTCGCTCTAGTTTTTCAACTGGACCTCTATATCTTGCCATTTAATTTACCTTTAAATTTTCAATATTTATTGTACTCAAAGGTCAGGTATTCACTTTTTCATTACGCTTTGCTTCACAAAAAAGTTAACACCAGACCCCGATTATTTTTACTATACTCTTCTCTGCTTAGGAGGACGACAACCATTATGAGGTAATGGAGTAATATCTTTTAACCAAGTTACTCTAATACCTTCAGTTGCACCAATTGACTTAACAGCTGTATCTCTACCAGAACCTGGTCCTTGTACTTTGATACCAACCTCTTTAACACCATGCTCCATTGCTTTTTTCATAGCATCTGCAACTGCTTCAGTAGCTGCAAATGGAGTTGATTTTTTACTTCCTTTAAATCCTAAAGCACCTGCACTACTCCACGCAAGAACATTACCCATTTCGTCAGTTACTGTAATTACTGTATTGTTAAAAGTAGCAGCAACATATACTACACCTTTAGCAATATTCTTTTTTGCTTTTTTCTTAGCCATTTATCATTACCTTCTTATGCTGCACCAACAGTTTTTCTTTTACCCTTACGAGTTCTAGCGTTTGTTTTAGTCTTTTGACCTCTACATGGAAGTCCTCTTCTATGTCTAAGTCCTCTATAAGAACCTAAATCCATAAGACCTTTGATGTCCATAGTAACTTTTTTTCTAAGGTCACCCTCAACCATAAAGTTAGCTTGAATTTCGTTACGAATTAACGCTGCTTGTGCATCTGTAAGTTCATATACTCTAGTGTTATAATCAACACCAGTTGCATCAAGAATTTTTCTTGATGTATGAAGACCTATACCATATATATATGTAAGTCCATACTCAATTCTCTTTTTTTTAGGTAAATCAACACCTGAAATCCGTGCCATGCTTATCCTTGTCTTTGTTTATGTTTTGGATTTTTGCAGATTACTCTAACGATACCTTTTCGTTTGATTACTTTGCAATCATCACACATTTTTTTTACTGATGGTCTAACCTTCATTGGTTACTCCTAGTGTGTGTTTTTTTGCACCTAATATTGCGTCTGGTTAACCGATGTTATGATTTAACCAACTCTTATATAATCGGTGCGTGTTATATAAAAATTCTTCACGCAGTACCCTAAACCTAAATTTAGGTCGCGAATTTTACCCAACTTTTGATTATATATTACTTATAATGATATAGAGCTACTCAAATGGGATGTTTCTATCAATCAGTTTATTATTAATGCTCTAGCAAAAAAATAGCTATACTTAAGACACTTAACTCTTTGAAAAAACTAGCTTATAAATTGTTTAACCTTTACATGATACAATACACTATTCAAAGGAGCAAACAATATGAGTTTTTATCTACTATTTTTTCTACTTATCATTATAATTGGTATGGTGGTTAGCTACATATATTTTATGAAAGAGAAAAAAGCCCAATTAATGGCAATAGAACAAGGTATCTGTCCGAAATGTCAACAACCCACTATAGAGATTATAGACCAAAGAAGTACAGGCTGTAGTGGACCCAAAATGGTTACATTTGAGTGCAAAAGTTGTAAATATACATCTATCTTTCATATTAGTGGTGGAAGTAGCTGTGGTACTGGTCGTTGTGGAATATAATTTGTGTTTTTTGGAAACAATATTATATTTCCATCAAATATAGAATATAATTAGTGAACTACCTCTAGCTAAAGAGCTAGAGGCTTCCTAACTAGCAA
>JANTGV010000169.1 GCA_024762745.1 Sulfurimonas sp.
GATTATTTTTTAATCAGTTCTCTTTTTATATTCTATTTCTTCTATTTATATATCTTAACTCTGTACGGGTCCAGAAAAAATGAAATTTAATACTATTTACAATTTTATTAATAGATTTTTAGATAGAATTACTAAAATTTTATTTTAATGATACTAGGGTGTTTACATGAGCGATTTGCTAAACAATGACGATATACAAACTATAAATATAGAAGAGACTCTTCAAGATAGCTACCTTGATTATTCAATGAGCGTTATAGTTGGTCGTGCTTTACCAGATGTTAGAGATGGTTTAAAACCAGTTCACAGAAGAATTTTATATGCAATGGATAAACTAAGCTTATCTCATGGTTCAAAGTTTAAGAAGTCAGCACGTATAGTTGGTGATGTAATTGGTCAGTACCATCCACATGGTGATACTGCTGTTTATGATGCGCTTGTTCGTATGGCTCAAGACTTTTCCATGAGAATGGAACTTGTTGATGGTCAAGGTAACTTTGGTTCTGTTGATGGTGACTCTGCAGCAGCGATGAGATATACAGAAGCACGTATGACAAAATATGCAGGTGAACTTCTCAAAGACCTAGATAAGAACACGGTTAATATGATAGACAACTACGATGGAACGACAAAAGAGCCTGATGTTATGCCTACACGTGTTCCAAACTTACTTATAAATGGTTCATCTGGTATTGCTGTCGGTATGGCGACAAACATCCCTCCTCATAATCCTACAGAGATTATGAATGGACTCAAGGCTACTCTTGCAAATCCGGATATCTCTTTAGTAGAGTTAATGGAACATATAAAAGCACCTGACTTTCCAACTGGTGGTATTATCTACGGTAAGAAAGGGATTATGGATGCTTATGAGACAGGTAGAGGTCGCATAAAGGTTCGTGCCAAAACACATATTGAACAGACAGCTAAAAAAGAGATAATAGTTATTGATGAACTCCCATATCAGGTAAACAAATCTCGTCTTATTGAAAGTATCGCTAACCTAGTTAAAGATAAGATGATTGATGGTGTTTCTCTTATTCGTGATGAGTCTGACCGTGACGGTATGCGTGTAGTTATTGAATTAAAACGTGATGCGATGAGTGAAATTGTCCTAAACAACCTTTTTAAACAGACTAGTATGCAGACTACTTTTGGTATCATCATGCTCTCTATATTAAACCAAGAGCCTAGGATTTTTGGTCTTATAGACATCTTGAAGCACTTTATCAATCACCGTAAAACAATTATTATTCGTCGTACAATTTTTGACCTTGAAAAAGCAAAAGCTCGTGCACATATTCTAGAAGGTCTAAGAAAAGCAATAGATATTATTGAAAAAGTTATTCAGACTATCCGTGCTTCAGAAGATGAAGAGAGTGCTAAAAACAACTTAGTATCTGAGTATGACTTTAGTGAGATTCAAGCAGCGAGTATTGTTGCTATGAGACTTGGACGATTAACCGGTCTTCAAATCAAAAAGATAGAAGAAGAACTAGCTGAGCTTATCGCACTTATTGAATACTTAGAGTCTATCCTAAAAAGTGAAGAAGTTCTTAAGGGAATCATTCAAGAAGAGTTTGATGAAGTTGCAGCAGTTTATACAGATAAAAGACGTACAGAAATTGAAGACGACTATGATGATATAGATATAGAAGACTTAATTCCAAATGAGCCTATGGTAGTTACCATTACTCATAGAGGTTATATCAAACGTGTTCCTCTAGCAAACTACGAAAAACAAAAACGTGGTGGTAAGGGCAAAACTGCAGTTACTACATATGAAGATGATTTTATAGAGAGGTTCTTTACATGTAATACTCACGATACGCTCCTTTTTGTAACAGATCGTGGTCAACTACACTGGTTAAAAGTCTATAAGATTCCTGAAGGAAGTAGAATTGCCAAAGGAAAAGCAGTCGTTAATCTACTGAACCTAATGGCTGATGAGAGAATTCGATCTATCATACCAACTACTGATTTTAGTGAGGAGAAAGGTCTTGTTTTCTTCACACAAAAAGGTGTTGTTAAACGTACTAATTTAAGTGAGTTCTCAAATATTAGAAGTAATGGTGTAAGAGCTATTGTTCTAGATGAAGATGATGCACTTATAACAGCTAAAATTGCTGATCAAAGTGTAAAATACCTGTTTATCGTTACAAAACTTGCACAGTGTATTAAATTTGAGATTGAAAAAACTCGTGAGCAGGGTCGTAGTACTCGTGGTGTTAGAGGTATCAAGTTTAAACATGAAGGTGATGAAGTAGTCGATGCGAATATAATTGCAAATGATGAGCAAGAGATTTTAGTAGTTGCAGAAAAAGGTATTGGTAAGCGTACAGATGCCGGTGAATATAGACTTACTAACCGTGGTGGCTCAGGTGTAATCGCTATGAAAATGACTGCCAAAACTGGTAAGAACATTGTGGGTGTTCTCATGGTAGATGAGTCTATGGATATGATGGCTCTAACGAAAGCTGGAAAAATGATACGTGTCGATATGCAAACTATCTCTAAATCAAGCAGAAACACTTCTGGTGTATATATAGTTAAAGGTGATGAAGTAGCTAGTATCTCTCGTTGTCCGAAGAAAGAGGAAGATGAAAGCAGTTCTGAAGAGTCTGGAACTCTAGACTTGGAATAGTTGTTGCTTTTAGTTAAGCAATAAAAATCTTAGACACTATAAACTGTCTTTGTAAGGATACGAAATGAAATACTCTCTGATACTCGCAGCAATACTTAGTTTTACTGCTTGTGCAGCAGCTGAATCAGCTCCTGCAGAATCTAAGCAGGTTGCTCCAGCCCCATCTAATGTTACTGTGGTATGTCCAACTGGAAGTTGTGAAAAGGCAACAGAAGTTCAAAAGGTTGAAGTTGTTAAACCTATAGTACCTGAAGTTCAAAAAGTTGAAGTTATCAGTCCTATTGAGTTAGCGGAGAAAGCTAAAACGGATGAAGAAGTTTTAGAAGAGAACAGTAACTTAATTATTGGCGTAGTTGGTCAGGGCGTAGCACCTATGAATACATCTTCTCCTGCACAAGCCTATGCACTTGCAAAACGTGCTGCTGTTGCTGATGCTTACAGACTTATTGCTGAGAAAGTAAAAGGTGTTCGTGTAGATGGTCAAGACTTGATTAAAAATATGATGGTTAAACGCTCTACAGTTCGTACATCTGTAAAAGCGATGGTTAGAAACGCTAACATCGTTGAGACAACTTTTAAAGAGGGGCTATGCGAAGTAGAGATGGAAATCGTTATTTCTCACTCAGACTTTGCTCAGTAATTCTTTTAAATTCACTTGCTTTAAACGCAAGTGAATATCTAATATCCTACAGCTACACAGTAAAAGACACTCTTCTTTATAATGAATCACTCCAAATCTCAAAAGCTATGCAAAAATGTTCCGGAAAAGAGCAAAGCAGTATTGTTTTAGAAAATAGTGGTATAAAAAACTTAAAAAAAATAATTTCAAATAACCGTGAAGAGTTTATAGAGTATATACATAAACTTGGTCTGCATGTAGAGCATAATGATAAAACTAAAAATTTTCGTTACGCATCAACTACAAAACTCACACTTAAAACGACATGTTTCAAAGTCGATTTTAATGATAACTTTGCTAGAATTGCACCTTTAAAATAAGGGTGTTTAGCATCTATATATAGGGCATTTTGTGAAGATAGCGATAGTTGAAGATGATATCAACATGAGAAAATCTCTTGAAATCGCTATGAGCGACTATAAAGAGTTTCAAATAAAAACCTACAAAAATGCAAAGGATGCACTTAAGTCTTTGGATGAGAGCTTTGATTTAATTATCACTGACATCAATATGCCTGGAATGGATGGAATCGAGTTTGTTAAAACTTTAAATG
>JANTGV010000170.1 GCA_024762745.1 Sulfurimonas sp.
AGAAGTATCTGGTAACATAAATGGTGGGTAGACTTCATGACAAGCCCCACACTCACTGTAGTAGACAAAAGATTCATGTTTATAATCGTGCTGGGTATATTTACTAACAACAAAAGGATTGTTTCTACCATCAACAGATACAAAAAATACTAAAGATGAGATGATTAAAAATACCCAAGTAAGGCCACTTTTATATTTTCCCGCTCTAGAGTCTTCACCTTTAGCCTTTTTATATCCTGAAACCATGGCAAAAACCATTTCGGTTTTATGGTAGAACTGCTCTACAAGTACTCCAGATATATGAATGATAACCCAAACTAGAAGAGTGTAAGATGCATAGATGTGAATATCTGAGAGGATAAACATATGCATATAGTATTCGTCATTTAAAAACCCCAAATACCCTTTACCCTCTTGGATGCCATAAAGTAAAAGACCTGTAATGGATATGATAGAGCCCAAAACAAGAACGATAATAGTAAACCAACTCGAAGCGGGATTGTGACCAGCTGGAATCTCTCTCCATCTGTTTTGTATCTTCTCAACAAAGTAAAATTTTAATTTTGAGGGCGATAGTTTAAAGGTGTTAAAAGTAGCGTATCGAGGGCCAATAAAACCCCAGAGTATACGATAAACAAGCATTAATCCAAAAATAATACCAACTGCAACGTGAAGATTTAGTAAGTTTTCATAAAGAGAGAATATAAAAGCGAGTGTAAAAGATGAGGCAATAAGCCAATGTATTATTCTAGTATATAGAGGCCAGACATATACGTAATCTTTTCTTCTATTCAATTAGATTTCCTAATGCTTTATATAAGTAGATTGTATCATATAAAACTTTAGAAAGTAAAAAAAGTAAAGAAATTAATCTTTACTTCTTTTTTAGTGTGTTATTTAGTGCTTTTAACTAAATAAGATAAAAACTCTGCCATAGAATTAACATCGTAATCGTAGCCTTTTTCAACAAGTTTTTGCATGTTGTGTTCCATGATTTCATGATCTGTTCCAGATGACTGATTCGCTCCACCATTTTTTACATCATATAAGTCTTGTGCCATTTCTCCAGCAGTTCTATCATTAAGCGCAGGTGTCTTTTTAGCAGGATTACCTTCACCATGTTTACCATGACACTTGATACAAGACTTTTCATATACTTCAACAGTTGAGTATTTGTATGTCTTTACTTCCGCAGGTTTTTCACCGCTACAAGCACTAAGCGCTAAAAACGCTATAGATGCTAGTGTTATTGTACTTATTGTTTTTGTCATTTTAAATCTCCTGAAAATTATTTGTTTTATTAAGCTCTACCGCTAAGCATACCCATAACCGTCATTGGTTTAAGAGCATAAACTTTAAGTAACCACCAAATCCATCTCTCTTGAGTTGGGTCAAGCGGAACCATTGGTGTTGGTTTTTTAGTCCAGTTGAACTCAGCAAGCATAACAGTACCGATACTTGTAATAAGTGGACAAACAGTATATCCAGCGTACTTAGCATTGGTATCATCAATAGCTTTTTGATCTCCTTCTAAAGCAGAAATAACGTTGTTCACAACAACTTTGTACTGTTTACGAGCAGATCCACCAGTTTTACCCATTGGAACAGCAACAACATCACCTAAACAAAATACATTTGCATATTTTACATGTTGAAGAGTCTCTTTCTTAACAGGAACCCATCCTTTAGATGAACCAATTTTTGATTGTGCAACAACATCAGGAGCTTTCATAGGAGGAGTTACGTGGATGAAATCATATTTAACTTCTACATCTTCACTTTTAAGTTCAACACCATACTCTTCTAAATCTTCATCCCATGCACCTTTCTCTTTCCAGTGGTGGTTAAATGTAGCAATTTTAGCGTCAGTATCTATTTTTATAAGGTTATGAGCATAGTTCCATTTGAATCCTCTTGCTTCATACTGTTTAACGATTGCATCGTGATATTCAGGAACACCAAACATCTTTCCACCGTTTGGATAAAAAGTTAGTTCAACTTTATCTCTTACACCAGCCTCTTCTAAGCGAGCATGTGTAAGATACATGATTTTTTTAGGAGCACCACCACACTTAATAGGAGTGTTTGGGTGTGTAAACACAGCCTGAAGTTTTTCAGCACCTGTATGTCTCTTAGCTTTTTCGATTAGCTCTTGAATACCAGCCCATGTGTCAACAGCACCATCTTGGAAATAGATAGAGTGAACACCATTTTTACCAATCTTAGCTCTTGTTGCAGCGTTGTCTTTACCAGCTGAAGTGATAACACCTTCAAGACCGTCAATGGCAGCATAGTTTAACATCAGACCAGTAGCAACAATCATTTGGTCGTAAGAAACTTCTTGTTTGCCATCAACAACTACCTTGTTGTTATCAGGGTCAAAGGCAGTAACACTACCCTTAATTAAGTTAACACCAGATGGTAATTTTTCATCTCTGTTGTAGACAATATCGCCACCTTCCCAGATACCAGCACCTACAAGGGTCTGTCCCGGTTGATAAGAAACAGAGATAGGATCTGGTTCAATTACGGTAATATCTAAATCACCAGCACTGTTTTTAAGACGAGCAGCTGTACTCATACCAGCAAGTCCGCCACCAACGATTACAACTTTCCCTTTTACAGATGATGCTTGAACATCTGCAGTCCCTGCAGTTGTTCCTGCAAGGATTGCTGCTGCCATTGGAGAGACTGTTAAATACTTCATAGCATCACGACGAGACATAATCTCAGGGTGCTTATCAACCTCGGCTAGAATCTCTTCTAAAATTTCATTTTTCTTCATTCTTCTTCCCTTATTTTTGATAAAGTTAACAATTTTACACCTTGAAGGCTTAATATAAGTTTTTTTTGTCAGATTTGTTTAAGAAGTGTGATTAAAGTACTCAAGTGAGGGGATTTTCAAAAGCTTTAATTATGTTAATTATAAGTTAATATTAAGAAGCCAAGAGGCCTCTTAAATATTTTTTAGTATCTATATCTGAAGTAAACGCGAAGGTCTTGTGCAGTTTCTATAGCATCCATACCTTGTGATTCAGCAGATCCCATTTTGAATGATGAAGAACCATCACCAAAGAAACCGTTTGAACCAGTGTACTCGTAGTCTAGCATTGTATATCTAACTTGCATAGAAAATGCTTTGTTGATTGGTTGTGTCCAGTAAGCTTCATAAGCATTACCACGAACAGCCATTTTAGAACCAGCCATTGTATCTTCACCATAAGTGAATGATTTCCAGTGCTCAGAACCATGGTTATATTCTAAACCAAATTTACCACCTGTTAAGTTTGGTGTCTGAATTCCAATCCAGTAAGAAGTACCAGTTTCTGATTCAGCACTTCCTAACATGCCAACAGGAACTTCACCCGGTCCAGTCGGATTTGTACCTGTAACATCAACCATAGTTGCTGTTCTAGTTGCATCGTTTGGATTACTTTTTGACCATGCAAATGATGCAAAAAAGATTGTTTCATCTAGGAAATCATTAATCTCATCACCAATACCTTCAACTTTGAAAGAAATCGCTGCCCCATCCATATCACCTGTATTTTGCATCTCATAAGCTGAACCTGGTTGCATACCTACTGGCGCACCTGTAGTACCATTATAGAATACTGTAGGATCTGTATTGACCATACCTGGTACGTCAAATCCACGATAGTAAGTAGTTGTAACTGCATATTGTCCATTATCATATGGAACAAAAATAAAACCTAACATGTCAACAGTATCAAGACCACCATCACTTTCCGCATAATTTGGTGTATCATCTACTCCTGCAGAGAAAGGACTTATTCTTGAAGTCGCATTGTTACCCCATGCAGTTGCATTTGTTAAACCACGACCAGCACAAACTTTAAAG
>JANTGV010000171.1 GCA_024762745.1 Sulfurimonas sp.
CAACCACTTTGCATTTTATGAAGTAAATAATAGTACTGCAAAAAGAAATCTCATCCATATAACCGAAGGAAGTAGTATATGTTTTAATGAAGTAGAGATTGATGCTAGTTTATGTAGAGCGCATAGAACAAAAACTGATGTAATCTCAAGCGAGTTTGAAAATCTGTGTCAAATGTGTGAATGTTCAGATGTAAACTATATATGTTTACCTTTTAGTATAAATAAAGACCATTCACTCACAATATCTATGACTACCAAATCTGATAAAGAGTTAGGTAAAATCAATACTGCTCTACCTAGCATAAAAAACTATTTAGAAGCTGCAAAACCTGTAATAGAGAGTAAAATACTCATGGATAAACTTCGTGATAGTTCTCTACGAGATGCAATGACAGGACTCTATAACAGAAGATTCTTAGAAGAGTTTATTGATCAAGTTATGAGTCAAGCAAAAAGGAAAGATGAAACCTACAGTGTAATGATGCTTGATGTTGACTTTTTCAAAGCCGTAAATGACACCTATGGTCATGATATGGGTGATAAAGTTATTGTTGAAATAGCTAAAGTTATAAATGAAAATATTCGTGAATCAGACTTAGCTATTCGTTACGGTGGAGAAGAATTTATTGTAATGCTTTATAATGCTAGTGAAGAAGGAACTATGGCAGTTGCTAAAAAAATCCACTCTGCCTTTGCCAAAAGAATTTTTGATGTAGGTGCAGGTGAGACTATGCAAAAAACTATGAGTATTGGTATAGCTAAATTCCCTACTGACGGCGATACTATTTGGAAATGTATCAAGTTTGCAGATACAGCTTTATATGTAGCGAAAACTACAGGTAGAGATAAGATAGTTGAATATACTTTAGAGATGTCAGAGAGTGAAGATTTAAGATAGTTTAAAATTTCTGAAAATACTAGCAACACAAAACGTGTTACTAGCATACAGGCTTAGTGACAACCACATCCTGTACCACAGCTTTCACCTTCGCTCTTAGGCGCAGGTTCTGCTGCTGCAGTTGAACATGCAGATACACCTGGAGGTGTTGTTGGCTGAACTCCTGCGTTATCAACTCCACCTTTAGCATTAATATCTTCAATTAAAGTCCAAATTGACTCAGCTGCTGCTAAGTAACGTTTTGCACTCTCTGAAGATGGATCAACAAAAGTAATTGGTTTCCCTTCGTCACCACCAGTTCTAATAGATGGCTCTATCGGAATCTCAGCAATAATTTGAGTGTTAAACTCATCTGCCATTGGCTCAGATGTACCTTTACCAAAAATATCATACTCAACACCAGTATCTGGAGCGATGAAACCACTCATATTCTCAATTATTCCTGCAACAGGAATATTAAGCTTCTCAAACATGTTTAGAGAACGACGTGAATCATCAAGTGAAACTGACTGAGGTGTAGTTACAGTAAGTCCTGCAGTTACAGGAACAGCTTGAGCTAAAGAAAGCTGAGCATCACCAGTTCCAGGAGGCATATCTATAACTAATACATCTAACTCAGACCATAAAATGTCACGTAAGAACTGCTCGATAGCCTTCATAATCATAGCACCACGCCAGATAAGGGCTTGACCCTCTTCCATAAGTGAACCCATAGACATCATCTCAATACCATACGCTTTAATAGGAAGAACTTTGTTACCATTAACTTCTGGTTTAATATCAGCTACACCTAGCATACGAGGAATGTTTGGTCCATAAATATCTGCATCTAATAGACCTACTTTTTTCCCTTGGGCAGCAAGAGCAATAGCAATGTTTACAGATGTAGTTGATTTACCAACTCCACCTTTACCAGAACTTACCATTAAAAAGTTTTTCACTTGTGGAGCAATATTTTTACCCTGTGAAGATGACTCTCTTGGCATTTGAGGAGCTTTAACATTTACATTTATAGCACCCGCACATCCCGCAGCTTTTAACTCTGCTGTTGCATCATCTTTAATTTGTTGTGCAACTTCTGGAGCACTTGATGTAATCTCTACGTTAAAACTAACGTCATTACCATTGATAACTATACTGTTAACAAATCCAAAAGTTACTATATCTTTAGTAAAACCTGGATACATTACTTTTGAAAGTGCTGATTTTACAATTTCTTCAGTCATTATAATTTCTTCCTTTATTAAATTTAAACTATTCGAACTTTATCATATTTAAATAAGACATAAATTGTCCTATTTAAATAATTTTATTTTTTAAGGTTGATTTTTAAGAGGTAACTCTTAAGCGATAGCTTCTGCTGCTGCAGCTTCTTCCTTCTCTTTAGACTCTTGAATAATTCTCTCAATTCCCTCTGGATTATCCATAATATCTTGAGTAATTTTATATGAACAAAATTTAGGTCCACACATAGAACAGAACTCTGCTTCTTTAAATACATCTTGAGGAAGTGTTTCATCATGATATTCACGAGCTCTTTCTGAATCAAGTGCTAGTTCAAACTGTTTTTCCCAGTCAAATGCATATCTAGCATCACTCATTGCATCGTCTACATCTCTTGCACCTTTACGACCACGAGCTATATCAGCTGCATGAGCTGCAATTTTGTAAGCAATAATACCTTCACGTACATCATCTGCATTTGGAAGACCTAAGTGCTCTTTTGGTGTTACGTAACATAACATAGAAGCTCCATGCCATCCACCAACTGCTGCACCAATAGCAGAAGAGATATGATCATATCCAGCTGCAATATCAGTAACTAGTGGCCCTAGAATATAAAAAGGAGCTTCATGACAAAGTTCTCTTTGAATTTTCATATTACGCTCAATTTGATTTAATGGAACATGACCTGGACCTTCAATCATAACTTGAACATTCTTCTCCCAAGCTCTTAGTGTAAGCTCACCTAAAACTTTCAGCTCACCTAGCTGTGCATCATCAGAAGCATCAGCCAAACAACCTGGACGTAGTGAATCTCCAAGAGATAAAGAAACATCATACTTCGCACAAATATCTAAGATATCATCAAAAGCAGTAAAAAATGGATTTTCTCTGTGATAGTGCATCATCCATGCAGCCATTAAAGAACCACCACGAGATACGATACCCATCTTACGCTTTGCAATCTTAGGCATAGTTTCAAGTAGGAAACCTGCATGGATAGTAAAGTAAGAAACACCCTGCTTTGCTTGACGTTCAAGAACTTCTAACATTACTTCTATAGTTAAGTCTTCGATTTTATTTCCAACATCATGAAGAATTTGGTAGATAGGCACTGTACCTATAGGGATCTTAGAAGCACCAATAACAGCTTTACGAATCTCATCTAAATCTCCACCAGTTGAAAGGTCCATAGCAGTATCAGCTTTATAGTGCTGAGACACCTCCATCTTTTCAACTTCACCCATAACATCTGAAGCGATAGCAGATGAACCAATATTTGCATTTATTTTACAAGTTGAAGCTATCCCGATAGCCATTGGCTCTAAAGATGTATGATTTACATTTGCAGGAATAATAAGACGTCCTCTTGCAATTTCACTTCTAACTAATTCTGGTGACAACTTTTCTATCTTTGCAACATACTCCATCTCTTGTGTAATTATGCCTTGTTTAGCGTAATACATCTGCGTTCTAACAGAATCATTTTCACGCTCTTTAACCCATTCAGATCTCATAGTTCTCTCCTAAAATTTATATTCTTATTGTTATATATATAGTGGAAATATAATCAAATAAAGTTAAAGTATCATTAAGTGAAATCTTTTAGTATTTATTTTATATATTTATATATTTTATTTTCATGACACAAGATAAAAAAAAGCTTTAGATGTGTATAATTTCGTAACACATTTATAGGCAGGAGTATTATTGTCTAATTTAACACTT
>JANTGV010000172.1 GCA_024762745.1 Sulfurimonas sp.
GCTTACATCTATTGAGTGTAATTCTTTTGTGTGAAATATCTAAGAAATATATAGTTTCACCCAAAAATCGTCTTTGGCTGATTTTACTTTTTGTTTTACTACCAGGTGTTGTTAGTGCTTCACTAATTGTAAACAGTGCTGGTCTTTTGATTTTTGGAGTCCTTTTATTTGTATATTTACATGATAATTTTTCAGAGAAGATTATATATGCTGTATTACCTATTTATGCCCTATTGGATGCAGGTTTTGCTTACATGTTTTTAGGTGTGATGGCTTACTATATATTTAAAAGAAAAAAATACAGTTTCTTATACGCTTTAAGTGTCTTTATGCTTTCAGTGTATATATATGGGATTGAAGCACATGGAAAACCAAGCGGACACTTTTTAGATGCGATAGGAGTATATGCTGCAGTTTTTAGTCCAATTGTTTTTGTATATCTGTTCTACTCACTATACAGAAGTTATTTGACTGATAAGACAAATATGGACTGGTATATTGCTTCTAGTGCTTTAATGGTGTCTTTGATTTTGTCATTTAGACAAAAGGTTTCTATAGAGTATTTTGCACCATATTTAATGGTTGCGCTACCTTTGGCTGCACAAATTTTTATCAGTTCTTATAGGGTTAGATTAAAGGTTTTTAGAAGAAACTATAAAATCATATTTACAGTATCGTTTATTTTACTTCTAATGAATACACTTGTTGTCCTATTTAATAAAGAGTTGTACTTGGTAATTGAGGATCCTAAAAAGCATTTTGCATATGATATGCATGTTGCAAAAGAGTTGGCTCAAGAACTAAAACTAAGAGATCTGGACTGTGTCAAAACAGACATGAAAATGGCAGACAGGTTGAGGTTTTATGGCATATCGTCTTGTGAAAATAATATCTTAGAAAAAAGTACTGTATTAAAAGAGAGTCAAGATAATGTAACAATAAGTTACAAAACTAAAATTTTATATTCAGCTAATGTTACTAATATAAACAAAGAATAAATCTATTCTAATACTATTTATAAAGACAAGATATACCTAAATAATAATATGCTAGAATAATCCCCAAATATCAAAATAGGGAGTTTCTATGGCTCAAAAAGCGATACGCGAATATGATGCTAAGTCAATCTTAGCAAAACACTGGGATAAGTATTTTCCAGACTTTACTTATGCATACGAGACTGTTATGGTTCAAAATGGATCAGAACTAAACGAGGCTGCAAAGACTAAAGCATGGTTAAATGAAAAAACATTAGTTGCAAAACCGGATATGTTATTTGGTAAGCGTGGTAAAAATGATTTAGTTCTTTTTAGAGATGCTAAGCCAGGTGATGTTAAATTAGCTAAAGCTGCTTCTTGGATTGATGAAAAATCTTCATCTGACCAGTCTGTTTACTTCTCATTTGATGGTGATACTCCTACTGGTGAGCCATCTGTTGACAGACTTACTCACTTCGTTGTTGAGCCATTTACTCCACATGAACAAGCTGAAGAGTATTACGTTTCTGCAACATGTGTTGGTGATGATGATGTAATCTATATGTCTGCTGAAGGTGGAATGGAAGTTGAAGAGGGTTGGGATGAAAAAGTTACTGAAGTAGCATTCCCTATTACTGCAACTGAAGAAGAGATAGCTGATAAAATAAGAGCTAACGTACCTGCTGATGTAGCTGATAAAGATAAAGCTAACTTTGCTGAGTTTTGTATCGGTTTTTTTAAGGCATATCGTGAGTTAAACTTTGCATACCTTGAAATTAATCCTTTTGTAATGCAAGGGAATAAAATTGAACTATTAGATATGGTTGCTAAACTTGATGATACTGCTGGATTTATGATGGTAGATGAGTGGGGTGATGTTGAGTATCCTACTGCGTTTGGTATGGAAGCTAAGTCTCCAGAAGTTGAAGCTGTAGAAGAGGCTGATGCTAAAACTGGTGCATCTTTAAAACTTACACTACTTAAGCCAGAAGCTAGAATCTGGACTATGGTTGCTGGTGGTGGTGCTTCTGTTGTTTATGCAGACACTATTGCTGACATGGCTGGAATCGATGACCTTGCTAACTATGGTGAGTACTCAGGTGGACCAACTACTGGTGAGACAAAATTCTATGCAGAGACTTTGCTTGACCTTATGACGAGAGAAAAAGATGCGCAAGGTAGAGAAAAGATCCTTATTATTGGTGGGGCAATTGCGAACTTTACTGATGTAGCAAAAACTTTTACAGGTATTATTCAAGCATTTGAAAATTATGCAGATAAAATGAAAGAGATTGGTATTAAAATCTACGTTAGACGTGGTGGGCCAAACTATGAAAAAGGTTTAAAAGACATTCAAGAGGCTGCAGATAGATTAGGTTTATGGATCGATGTACACGGACCAGATACACACGTTACTGATATTGTTCGTATGGCATTAGAAGAGAAGTAAGGAGAAATAATGGAAAGATTATATACTAAAGATACACAAGCAATTTTTTGGAATAACAACAAAACTGCTATCCAAAGAATGTTAGACTATGACTACACAATTCAAAGAGAAAAACCATCAGTTGCAGCAATCGTTGCTCCAACTTCTGGAAATAAATTTGAAAAATTCTTCTATGGTCCAGACGAAGTGATGATTCCACTTTTTAAAACGACTGCAGAAGCAAAAGCTGCTCAGCCTCAAGCTGATGTACTTTTAAACTTTGCATCATTTAGAACTGCTTATGATGTAACAATGGAAGCTTTAGAAATTGGTGGTTTTTCTTCAATGATGATTACTGCTGAGGGTATTCCTGAGAGACTTGCACGTAAAATGAACCAAACTGCTCGTGAGAAAAACGTTGTAGTTATCGGACCTGCAACTGTTGGTGCTATCACTCCGGGTGCATTCAAAGTAGCAAATATCGGTGGAACTATCTCTAACATCGTTAGATCTAAGCTTCACCGTGCTGGTTCTTGCGGACTTGTAACACGTTCAGGTGGACTTTTCAATGAGCTTTCAAACATCATCTCTTTAAATGCTGATGGTATTGCTGAGGGTGTTGCAATCGGTGGTGACCGTTTTGTTGGTTCAGTTTTCATTGACAACTTACTTCGTATGGAAAAAAACCCAGATGTAAAATATATGATTTTACTTGGTGAAGTTGGTGGTACTGAAGAGTACAAAGTAATCGAAGCTATCAAATCTGGTGCTATTACTAAACCAATCATCGCATGGTGTATCGGTACAATTGCTAAGTATTATGACTCTGGCGTTCAGTTTGGTCATGCAGGTGCATCTGCAAATGCTGAGAGAGAGACTGCTGAAGCAAAAAATATAGCTATGGCTGAAGCTGGTATTCATGTACCTGCTACATTTAATGACTTGCCAGCAAAAATTAAAGAGGTTTATGAGTCTCTTAACTTAGCTGAAATTCCTGAGCCAGCAATGAGTACAGTTCCAACTACAAGAAGAAGTAAGCAGTTTATCTGTACTATCTCTGATGATCGTGGTGATGAAGCTACTTACGCAGGTTTCCCAATTTCTTCAGTTGCAACTCCAGATACTGGTAAAGGTATTGGTGATGTTGTATCACTATTATGGTTCAAAAAACAGTATCCAAAATGGGCTACAGATTTCATTGAAACTGTTATGAAAACTGTTGCTGATCACGGTCCTGCAGTATCAGGCGCACACAATGCTAAAGTAACTGCTCGTGCTGGTAAGTCAGTTGTTGAGTCACTTGTAACTGGTTTATTAACTATAGGTCCACGTTTTGGTGGTGCTATTGATGGTGCTGCTGAGCACTTCAAATATGCTGATGACAATGGTCTTAACCCTAAAGAGTTCTTAGGTCACATGAAGAAACAA
>JANTGV010000173.1 GCA_024762745.1 Sulfurimonas sp.
CAGTTTCTATCTGTGTGAGACCAGTACTTAAAAAAATATTCTTTTCATCAGACATCTTATTTCCTAACTGAAATTATAAAACCGTAACTATTTAAAATAATACAGCACAATTTATTACTTTAACATAAAATGTGAAGTTTTATTATATTTCTATCCCGGGAATTCTTTTTTTAATCTTTATTTTGTCTTCATACATGTTTTTATCTGCAATTTCTATGATCTGAGCCAAATTATCTCCAGTTGAAAAAGAGGATATACCAATAGAAAAGCTCGTTCTAAAAAGAGTATTATGTGCTTTTAATTTTTTAGATATCATATTCTCACGTATTTGATGAAGGATGTCTAAAACTTGTTCTTCTTTCATGTCTTCTGGAAACATCATAATGAATTCATCTCCACCATATCTTACAGATTTGTACCCACTTTTTTGAAGTGTGTTTGATAAAAATATTAGAACCTTATCACCGATTATATGGCCATGTGTATCATTAACTATTTTAAAGTAATTTAAATCAAGTATTGCAAGTGTGCCAGCATCTTTAAATTCATCAGAGTTTTCTTTTAGATATGTATCTTGAAGCCATCTTCTGTTATAGAGGTTTGTAAGTTGGTCTTTATAGACAGACTCTTTGAGTTTCTCAATCTCAGCTCTTAGGGCTTGTGTCTCTTTTAAAACTTCATTGAGAACTGACTCATCTTTATTTTTAATAGCGCCTATGGCTTTTGTAGTACTGTCACCAAGTGTTTGCGCATTTTTAGCTGTCTCTTTTTGTAGTTTAGTGAGAGTTGAACACTCTAGATTAAGAAGGTCTTGTGAAAATTGGACCTCGTCTTCTATTTTCGTGTCGTGCTCTTTAGCATATTTAGAAAAAAATGAGGCATAAACACTCGGAGTCACTACTGGGAGGGTGTCTATAGAGCCTTTGGTTTCATTGGAAATTATGTGTAATATTTTTTCATCATTCATATAAAATATTTTAGCATAAAAAAGACATTTTAGAGTCAATGTTATACCTGAATTTCTTTTATTTTAAAACTATAGGGGTATAATCACACACTAAATTTTTCAAGGAGTGTTTTTGCCACTATCGCGTTTAAACAAAGAGCAGTATGCAGCAGCCACTTCTATTAATAAAGAGAACCTGATTATAGCTTCTGCGGGTACTGGCAAGACCTCTACAATAGTTGGAAGAATTGGCTACCTTTTAAACGAGGGCGTAAAACCACAAGAGATACTGCTTTTGACTTTTACAAACAAAGCAGCTGCTGAGATGGTTGCACGTGTGGCAGAGTATTTTGGAAGTGATGTCGCAGGTAAGATAGATGCCGGTACATTCCATGCGGTCTCTTATAGATGGCTAAAAAAACAGGACCACAGAGTTGTCTTAAAACAGCAACGCGAACTCAAAACTCTCTTTCGGTCTGTTTTTGAAAAACGCTCTTTTATGCAGATAGATGCTGAAATTACTCCGTATGGGGGAAATCATCTCTATGACCTCTACTCTTTTTATCAAAACACTGAACTTGAAAACAATTTTGAAGATTGGATAAAAGAGAACTACGAGGAGCATGAACAATTTGCTCTGATCTATGCAGATGTTGTTGATGAGTTTGAGGCTTTGAAAAAAGAGTATGGCTTTGTAAATTTTAATGATTTGCTTTTAAACTTTAGGGAGATGTGTAAGACGCGTGATTTAGGTTATAAAGAGGTACTTGTGGATGAGTACCAAGATACAAATGCACTCCAAGGTACACTTATAGATGTTATGAATCCGCCATCACTCTTTTGTGTTGGGGATTATGACCAGAGTATCTATGCCTTTAACGGTGCTGACATTTCGATTATAGGCTCATTTTCTAAAAAGTTTCCAGAGGCAAAAGTACATACACTTACAAAAAACTATCGCTCATCAAGACCGATTCTATCACTTGCAACAAAAGTGATAGAACATAACGAGAGGATATACCCTAAACAGCTCGAAGTGACAAGAGACTTTGATGCCATGTCCCCAAAACTTCTTGCTTATGATGAACTATTTGATCAGTACCATGCGATGGCCGCACAGATTAGAGATTCTCAAACGCAACAAGAAGATATAGCGGTTATATTTAGAAACAACTCTTCAGCAGATGGTATAGAGGTGGGATTACGTGAGCTTGGTATTCCCTGTAAACGCAAGGGTGGCACAAGTTTTTTTGATGCACGTGAGGTCAAGGCTATATTAGACCTCTATACTCTTCTTGTCAATGAGTCAGATATGATGGCATTTATACATCTATTTGAGTTTGCAAGAGGTATAGGCTCTGCAATGGCTAAAGAGATGTATATAGCTCTTAAGGCTTTAGGGCATGGGAGTATCTTTTATGGGCTCTATGCACCTGATGAGTCTATGAAAAACCCTTTTGAAAAACGCAAGTTAAATCATCAGTTAGGCCTTTTTGATGACTTTTTAGAGCTTGGTGCAGTTGGAAAGTATGCGAAGCTTGGATTTGAATCAAAGTTTATGAAAAATCCCATCTTAAAACATCCTAAACTTACAAAAGATTCTGCTGCGTTTTTACATAATTTTTATCTTCTCTTCCGTGATTTAAAGGGAATAAAACAGCCTAAAACAATAGTAAGAAAGATAGCAGCATCAGAGCTTTTTAAATATATAACTGATGTCCTCTCTACAAAGAGAGCTACCCTCAAAGATGGGAGTGTTGATGAAAAACAGAAAACAGAATCACTTACACGAATTACAAGAAAGATGATGCTTTTAGAGGAGTTGGCTAAACCATACTCTGAGCATGATAGATTTCTAAACGCAATGATTTTAGGTTCATCAGATTTAACACAAGGGGAGGGTGTTAATCTCTTAAGTGTTCATGCTTCAAAAGGTTTAGAGTACAAAGAGGTGTATGTGGTTGACCTCATGGATGGACGCTTTCCTAATCGTAAACTTATGCAGCGTGGAGGGAGCCTTGATGAAGAGAGAAGACTCTTTTATGTTGCTGTAACTCGTGCGAAAGATATACTTTATCTAAGTTATGCAAAGTATGACAAGATAAAAAAGCAAAACTTTATGGCGTCTCAGTTTCTTTATGAAGCTGGACTGGTTCCAAAAGATGAGGCCTATAGAGCCTTAGTTTTAAAGGAGATGGATAAAGATGAAGAGTAGCTTATGCTGCTTCGCTTCTCATCTTTCGAAGTTCTAAAAAGTAGGAGTGACCTAAGTATATCACATAAAATACCGATGCAAAAAAGATTACAAATGGTATAAGTGAGATTAGGTAGAGTCCTAAAGTTTTGAGTCTAAGTGTTGTTGCGTTAAAGTACTTTATCTGTTTAGCCTCTTCTTTTGTCGCTATAGTTGAAGATACATCATAGGTCATTACCTTGTGAAAAAAGTAGTAGAGTGGGAAATTAAACGCAACGATATTTAGTAGTGGTATAAAGTATAATGGTACAAAGAGTATAAAGAGACCTATCATTACAAAAGCCCATTTTATAACTAGAAAAATACCTTCTGCTATGTTTGAGTGACCTATCATCTCTACATCTTCATAGTGTCTTTTTTGTAACTCTTTTAAAATCATAGGTGTCATAAAACCTATAACAATCAGTGCTACAAATATAGAAAAATAGAGCGTTAGAAAAGTTCCTATAGTATAAACTAGAAATGTAGCAATCCAAGATGTAACAGCACTGCTCATTAAAAACTTGATAAGTGCAGTTCCCTCTAAGGTTGCTTGAAAGCTTTCTGTGTGGGGTATACCATTTTGTACAGTTGTTTGAGAGCTCTCTACTTCCATAGAACCAAGTTGTTCTAGTCCTATACCAGCAACTACAAA
>JANTGV010000174.1 GCA_024762745.1 Sulfurimonas sp.
CTAATAAAAGTGCCTATTAGTTTTATATAATAATAATAAAGATATAATAAACAGAAAAAAAGGTACTACTTTGAAAAGCTCAATTATTGACAGTATAAAATCTCTTCCACCTCTTTCAAAAACAATCGCCGATATAAATAGAGTCTATGCAGATGAAGAGTCTGGTATAGGTGATTTAGCTAGGGTAATTGAGCCAGACCCAATGATTGTAGCAAACCTTTTAAAAGCTGCCAACTCACCTCTCTACTCATTTGCACGTGAAATCAGAAATGTTGAACAAGCAGTAAGCCTTTTTGGTATGAGTATGACACGCTCTATCGCTTTAGGTAACTCTATTCGTAAACTGCTAAATGTGGATATGAAGCCATACGGTATTACAAGTGAGCGTTTTGCAGAGATATCTTCACTTCAAGCAACACTGATTTTGAACTGGTATAAAAAGATAGACAAGAAAAAAGCTGAAAAACTCTATCTTGCTGCGTTTTTACAAGAGACAGGTAAAATCCTTATAGCAAGTGATATTATTGAAGAGGACGAAGTTATGCCTTTTAGCTCTGAGGTAGAGACAACCGGAAATCTTGCTATGGTTGAAAAGTCTTATGTAGAAGTAACTAGTTCAGAAGTAACGGCAGAGGTTTTTTCTCACTGGGGATTTGATGAAGAGTTCATAGAGATGATAAAGTATGCAGATAATCCAGCTGCTGCTCCAGAAGAGGTGAGAGAACTCTCAACTGCTCTTCATATTGTAAAAACGATTATTCCAGTTAACAAACCATATGCAGAACAGTCCATAAACTTTGGTCTTAAAAAAGCAAGAGATGCTGGGTATGATCATGAGGTACTTGAAGATAGTGTTGATGACATGTTAGAGCTTCTCGGGGGTAGTGATGAGTAAAACCGTTACTATCATAGATACTTTCGGTTTTTTCTTTCGTAGTTTTTATGCTCTTCCACAACACTTAAAGAATAAAGATGGCTTTCCTACAGGACTTTTAACAGGTTTTACAAACTTTATATCAACTCTGCAAAAAGAGCACGATAGTGATTATATTATCTTTGCTATAGATACTAAGGGACCAACATTTAGAAATGAGATAGACCCTAACTATAAAGCAAATCGTTCAGCACCTCCACCAGAACTAAGTATGCAACTTCCGGTAGCTATTGAGTGGATAGATAAGATGGGTTATAAGACTCTTGGTAAAGAGGGCTTTGAAGCTGATGACATGATAGCAACAGTAGCTCGTCACGCAAGAGAGAAGGGGTATAATGTTCGTGTAGTCTCTCACGATAAAGACCTTTACCAGCTTATAGATGACGATCACACTGTTATCGTAGATGCTATTAAACGCAAGAGTGTAAATGAAAAAGCCTGCATAGAGAAGTTTGGAGTTACTCCAAAGCAGTTTATAGATTATCAGTCAATATTAGGTGACAGTGCCGATAATGTTCCAGGTGTAAAAGGCATAGGAAAAGTTGGTGCTGAAAAACTCTTAAAAGAGTATGGAACACTTGATAATATCTACGCAAATGTAGAAGCAGTGAAGGGTGCAAACCAGAAAAAACTTATAGCTTCCAAAGAGCAAGCCTATATGTCAAAGGAGCTTGTAACTCTTCGCGATGATGTTTTTGAGAGTATAGATTTTGAAGAGTATACAATGGATGTTGAAAATCCATTTTTAAATATCTATGATGAGCTTGTAAAGTATGAACAAAACGCAGTACTTCGTGTACTCCATGCTAAAAATATGGTGAGCAGCGATGAGCAAAAAGAGGCTGTGAAGAGAGTAGAGAGTGAAGTTGTTGAGGAGAGTACAAACCTTGCGTTTAAAGCTACGCTTTTGACAGATGAGAAGAGACTACGAGAGGTTTTAGCAGAGATAGAAAATTATGATGTTGTCGCCTTTGACACGGAGACAACAGGGCTTGATTATGAAAAGGACAAACTCGTCGGTTTTAGTTTCTGTTTTCATGAAGACGAGGCTTACTATGTGCCATTTGCACACTTTTACTTGGGTGTAGGTAACCAGATAAGCCCTGAAGCTGCAAAAAGTGCAATAAAAGAGATTTTTAGACACAATGTAGTTGGTCATAATATTAAGTTCGATATGCACTTTGTGAGTAGGTTTTTAGATGATGACTCTCTAAAAATATACTCTGATTCTATGATACTCGCTTGGTTGATCAATCCTGAGAGTGCTCTTGGACTCGACAAGCTCTCTGATAAACTCTTAGGTCATACAATGCTTGCCTTTAAAGATACAGTTAAAAAAGGTGAGACCTTTGCAAGTGTTGAGCTTGAAGATGCTTGTGGCTATGCAGCTGAAGATGCACTTATCACTTTCAAACTTTACAATCTATTTCTACAGAAGTTAGAGCTTCAAGATGCAACGCATCTTATAAAAGAGTCTATGGATGTTGAGATTCCTTTTATAGATACTCTGCTGGCGATGGAGAAAGAGGGAATTAAACTTGATAGTTCATTTTTAGAAGAGTTCCTGGTTGAAGTAAAAGAGACTCTTTCTGGACTTACAAAAAGTATTTATGAGTTAGCTGGCAGTGAGTTTAATATCAACTCCACAAAACAACTCGGAGTTATACTCTTTGAGACTCTGGAGCTTCCAGTGGGTAAAAAGACAAAGACAGGTTACTCTACTGATGAGAAAGTACTCAGTGGACTTAAAGAGAAGCATGATATTATTCCTAAACTTTTAGAGTATCGTGAAGTTTATAAACTCTATTCAACCTATATTGAACCACTTTTAAAACTAAGCAAAGAGGATGAAAATAGTCGTATTCATACCTCTTTTGTTCAGACTGGAACCGCGACTGGACGTCTGAGTTCTAAAAACCCGAACCTGCAAAACATTCCTGCTAGAAGTAAGTTAGGTCTTAAAATCCGTGAGGCATTTGTTGCACCTGAAGGTAAAAAACTTATAGGTATCGACTACTCACAAATTGAGCTGCGTTTGCTTGCTCATTTTTCTCAAGACAGCGTTTTAGTAGATGCTTTTAAACATGACAAAGATATTCACCGACAAACTGCAATCGCACTTTTTGGTGAAGATGAAGCAGATGCAAAACGCGGTGTTGCTAAAACAGTGAATTTTGGACTTCTTTATGGAATGGGACAGAAGAAACTCTCTGATACTTTAGGCATAACAACAAAAGAAGCAAAATCGATAATAGAGAAATATTTTGAATCATTTCCTACTGTAAAAACATACTTTCGCTCCATAGTTGATAGTTCAAAAGAGTATGGATATGTTGAGACACTGCTCAAACGCCGTCGTTATTTTGATTATGAAAACGCAACTCCAATGTTTAGAGCAGCTTACGAAAGAGAGTCTGTAAACTCTGTTTTTCAAGGGAGTGCATCAGATTTAATCAAACTCTCTATGAATAAAATTCATAAAGTTATAGAAGATGAAAAGCTCAACGCAAAAATGCTTTTACAGATTCATGATGAACTGATTTTTGAAGTAAACGCAGATGAAGCAGAAGTGTTAGGAGAGCGTTTTAAAGAGATTATGGAGTCTATTATGGAGTTAAACATTCCTCTTAAAGCGAGTATGAATATTGGCGATAACTGGGGTGAGTTAAAATAGTTTGAAACTCTTTTTTTCTGCTTTATTGCTGTTAAGTTTTACATCAACACTAAACGCAGAAGCCTTGCGAGCTAACTCTGCAGACGATGTCGCTAAAAACACCCACTTAGCAAACATTAATGCACTCCTTATTTTTACCTCTCAAAATGGTCTAAATACAGGTCTCTTCCACTTTACAGAAGTTGGTGTTGATATGGAGATTTATAATCTTCCTTTGAAGTA
>JANTGV010000175.1 GCA_024762745.1 Sulfurimonas sp.
TAGACGAAGAGACAAAAGCTAAATTCAAGATATCAGTAGATTCTATTCAAGACGGTATTGATATTCTTGTAAAAAACAATTTTTTTAATTAAAAATAGAATTTTTTATATGTCTGGATTTCTTATCCAGACTCCCTAATTTCCCACCATTTAAACACTTACAACGATTAAAACAAAATTCAAGCTTCTTTTATTCAAATGCTGATAGACTATAGAAAATAATAATATGGAGACTTTTATATGAGAGAAATTGAATTTGACACTGTTGTCAAAGCGGTAAGAGATATCATAGTCCACTGTGGGACTGATTTGCCACAAGACGCTTATGATGCTTTAAAAACTGCTATGGAAAACGAAAAATCACCTGTAAGTAAAGAGGTAATTAGACAAATACTTGAGAATGCAGATATTGCTAAAGATGAAAAGAGACCACTATGCCAAGACACTGGTCTTGCTGTATTTTTTGTCAATGTTGGTGAGGGTGTAAAGATCAAGGGTGGCCTCTTAAGAGATGCAATCAATCAGGGAACAGAGAAGGGCTATACAGAAGCTTACTTAAGAGCAAGTACATGTGAGCCATTTTCACGCGCTAATCTTAAAGATAAGATTGGATACAACCTACCAGCAATCATTCACTTTGATATAGTAAAAGGCGATAAAATAGATATTGAATATGCTGCCAAGGGTGGTGGATCTGAAAATGTATCTCGTGCAAAAGTACTCCCTCCAGCAGCTGGAAAAGATGGTGTTGTAGAGTTTGTAAAAGAGTGTATTTCTGATGCAGGCCCTAACCCTTGTCCTCCGATAACAGTTGGTATTGGTATAGGTGGTACTTTTGAAAAAGCTGCTATTAGTTCTAAACATGCACTCTTTAGAAATATAGGTAGCAAGAATGAAGACCCTGAGATGACTGAACTTGAAGATAGAATAATGACAGAAATTAATAATTTAGGAATTGGCGCAATGGGTATGGGCGGAACTAAAACAGCTTTAGCTGTTCATATTGAAGCAAACCCTTGTCATATTGCATCTTTGCCTGTTTCTGTTAATGTTCAGTGCCACAGCTCAAGACACACTCATATTACTATATAAAGAAGGTCACAAATGTCAAAAACTTACAACTTAACAACCCCGTTAACAGAAGAACAGACTAGAAGTCTAAAAGCAGGTGATATAGTTTATCTAAATGGTACAATCTTTACTGCAAGAGATGCAGCACATAAAAGATTAGTTGACCTTATTGAAGCTGGTGAAGAATTGCCTTTTGACTTAGAAGGAAGTATTATCTACTTTGTTGGGCCAACTCCTCCTAAGCCAGGTGACCCAATAGGAAGTGCAGGGCCTACAACAAGCTACAGAATGGATTCCTATTCCCCTACAATGTTAAAGCATGGTTCAAAAGGAATGATAGGAAAGGGTAAACGTAACGAAGAGGTAAAAAATGCTTGTAAAGAGTATGGTGGTATTTACTTTGGTGCTACAGGTGGAGCCGGTGCTCTTTTGGGAAAACAAATCACAGAAGCTGAAGTAATTGCATATCCAGAACTTGGTCCTGAAGCCATTAGAAAAATAACTGTCAAGGATTTTCCTGTCACGGTGATAAATGATACTTTTGGTAACGATTTATATCAAATGGGTAGGGAACAATACGAAGTAAAATAGTCAAATGATACGATATGTAGCAGTAGGCTCAAATGCCTTGCTGGTATTGTAAAGTTGAATAGTTAAGTAGATATAATAATAAGAATAATTTTCACGAGGAGAATATATGAATGTACATGAATATCAAGCAAAACAGATTTTTGCTAAATACGGGGTACCTACACCAAAAGGTATAATGGCTCAAAGTGTAAACGAAGCAGTAACAGCTGCAGAGACATTAGGTGGTCCTATTTGGGTTGTAAAGGCACAGATTCATGCAGGTGGACGTGGTTTAGGCGGTGGTGTTAAGCTAGCTAAGTCTATTGAAGAGGTAGAGCAATTATCTAATGAAATCTTGGGAATGACTTTAGTTACTCACCAAACAGGTCCTGAAGGAAAACTTGTTCAGAAGCTTTATATCGAAGATGGTGCTGATATTAAAGATGAGTTCTACTTATCAGTTGTTTTAGATAGAAAAGCTGAAATGCCGATTATTATGGCTTCTACTGAAGGTGGAATGGAGATTGAAAAGGTTGCTGAAGAGTCACCTGAGAAAATTGTTGTTGTTCCTGTTGATCCAGCAGTAGGCTTTCAAGGTTTTCACGGTAGAGAACTTGCGTTTGGTCTAGGAATCACTAATAAAGATGAGCAAAAAAATATCATCTCTTTCGCATCTAAGCTTTTCAAGCTTTATATGGAAAATGATGCTGAGATGATTGAGATTAATCCTCTTGTTAGAACTGGTTCAGGTGAGTTCCTTGCACTTGATGGAAAAATGGGCTTTGATAACTCCGCTTTAAAAAGAAACCCTGATATAGCGAGAATGAGAGACTTAAGTGAAGAGGATCCAGATGAAGTCGAAGCTGCTAAATATGGACTTTCATACGTTGCTCTAGATGGTGAAATTGGTTGTATGGTAAACGGTGCAGGTCTTGCAATGGGTACTATGGATACAATCAACCACATGGGAGGAACTCCTGCAAACTTCCTTGACGTTGGTGGTTCAGCTAATGCTGAAACTGTTGCTAAAGGTTTTGAAATTATTCTTAAGAATCCAAATGTTAAAGCAATTTTCGTAAATATTTTTGGTGGAATCGTTCGTTGTGATCGTATTGCTAACGGTATTATCGAAGCTACAAAAATTACAGATGTTAATGTTCCTGTTGTTGTTCGTCTTGATGGAACGAATGCACCAGAAGCTGCAGAGATTCTTAAAAACGCAAATATCTCTAACTTAATTGTTGGGAATGATTTAGGCGACGGTGCTGCAAAAGCAGTTGCTGCTGCAAAAGGAGAGTAATAAAATATGTCAATTTTAGTAAATAAAGATACAAAAATAATCGTTCAAGGTTTTACAGGAAAAGAGGGTACTTTCCATGCTGAGCAATGTCTTGCTTATGGTAGCCAAATTGTTGGTGGTGTTACACCAAATAAAGGTGGTCAAGAGCATTTAGGTCAACCAGTATTTAATACAGTTAGCGAAGCTGTAAAAACTACAGGTGCGACAGTATCTATGATTTTTGTTCCGCCTGCGTTTGTTGGTGATGCTGTAATGGAAGCTGCTGAGGCTGGAATTGAGCTTGCAGTAATTATTACAGAAGGTGCTCCAGTAAAAGATATGCAAATGGCTAAAGCTCATGCTACAAAACACGGCATGAAAACACTTGGGCCAAACTGTCCTGGTATCATCACTGCTGAAGAGTGTAAAATTGGAATTATGCCTGGTATGATCTTCAAAAAAGGTAATGTTGGTCTTATTTCTAAGTCTGGTACATTAACTTACGAAGGTACAAATCAAGTTGTTCAAGAGGGTTATGGTATTACTACTGCAGTTGGTATTGGTGGAGACCCGATTATTGGTCTTTCATACAATCAACTTCTTCCAATGTTTGAAGCTGATCCAGAAACAGAGTGTATTGTAATGATTGGTGAGATTGGTGGAGATCTTGAAATTCAAGCTGCTAAACTGATTAAAGAACAAATTACTAAGCCAGTTGTTGCGTTTATCGCTGGTCAAACTGCACCCAAAGGTAAAACAATGGGTCATGCTGGTGCTATCGTTTCAGGTTCTGCAGGGACTGCAGCTGAAAAAATGGCAGCTCTTGAAGCAGCAGGTGTTACAGTCGTTGTTTCTCCAGCTGAGATTGGAAAAGCTGTTACTAAGG
>JANTGV010000176.1 GCA_024762745.1 Sulfurimonas sp.
TACTGTTATAGATGATGGAACGACTATTAAGATAAGTTCTGAGGGAATCAAAGAAAGTTTTGAAGTACTTGATTGTGGAAACTCTGGAACAGGTATGAGACTTTTTTGTGGGCTTTTAAGCTCTGCAAATGGTCACTTTGTACTTACAGGAGATAAATACCTTCGTTCTCGTCCTATGAAAAGAGTTACAACGCCACTTATAAATATCGGGGCAAAACTTGATGGACGTAATGATGGGGACTTAGCACCTCTCTCTATTAGAGGGGCATCATTAAAATCATTTGAGTATGAGAGTAAAATAGCATCTGCACAGGTGAAAAGTTGTATGATTCTTGCAGCTTTAAGAGCTGATGATGTTTGTAAATACAGAGAACCTGAACTCTCTCGTGACCATACAGAACGAATGTTAAAGGGTATGGGTGCAGATATAGAAGTTGATGGCTTAACGACAACTATCACTCCTATGAAAAAGCTTCTCTCTCCTTTAACTATTAGAGTTCCAGCTGATCCATCAAGTGCATTTTTCTTTGCTGTTGCTGCTGCAATTACACCGGGTTCAGATATTACGCTAGAGGGTGTCACACTTAATGCTACTAGAATAGAAGCTTTTAAAGCTTTAGAGAGAATGGGTGCAGATATATCGTATGAGATTAAAGATAATAAATACGAACCTATTGGCGATATACGTGTAAAATATGCTCGATTAAAGGGCATAGTTGTTGAAGATAATATTTCTTGGCTTATTGATGAACTTCCAGCACTCTCTATTGCTATGGCCTGTGCTGAGGGTGAGTCTGTAGTTAAAAACGCAGAGGAGCTTCGTGTAAAAGAGTCTGATAGAATTTCGACTGTTGTTGAGGGGCTTCGTGCTGCCTCCATAGAAGTGCATGAGTATAAAGATGGTTATAGAGTTGTTGGTGGAGAGTTAAAAAGTGCCACAGTAGATAGTGATGGAGACCATAGAATAGCTATGAGTTTTATAATCGCAGGATTAAGATGTGGGATGAAAGTTACGGATTTAGAGTGTATTAATACCTCATTTCCAAACTTTTTTGAACTACTGCAAAAAATTACAAAAGTAGAAATTTCTTAAACTGTTTCACCAATTAGGTGTAGCTTTAGTGAGAGGAATTTATAAAGGAATCGTTGTGCCCCTGTGGTATATTTCCTTTATGAAGGAGACAGATATAGTGAAAATAGAATTAGCTGAAAATTATGGTTTTTGTTTTGGTGTAAAACGTGCAATAAAAATTGCAGAAGAGAATGAAAATGCTGCGACTTATGGTCCCTTAATTCACAACTCTAAAGAGATTGCGAGACTAGACAGAGATTTTAAAGTTGGGCTAGTTGATGACTTCACTGCCTTTAAGCCGGGCGAGAAGGCAATTGTAAGAACACATGGAATTGTAAAAGATGAACTTGCAGAGCTTAAAAAGAGTGGTGTGGATGTAGTGGATGCAACCTGTCCATTTGTTACAAAACCACAGGAGATAGCCCAAGAGATGAGTGAAGCGGGCTATAGTGTAGTTATTTTTGGTGACGAGGCTCATCCGGAGATAAAAGGTGTAAAATCTTATGCAACCCACGGTGCAACTGTTGTAACAAATGTCTTTGATCTGCTAGAGGTTAAACTACATGAAAAAATAGCTTTAATCGCTCAGACTACGAGAAAAGTAGAAGATTATATGGAGATAGCAAACTATCTTATTCCACGTTACAAAGAGGTAAGAGTTTTTAACACTATATGTAATGCAACTTTTGAGAATCAGGAAGCTGTGAGAAAAATATCTCAAAAAGCGGATGTTATGATAATAATTGGTGGAAAAAACTCTTCCAATACCAAGCAGTTATCGAGTATATCTCATGACTACTGTGCAAACTCTCATCTTATAGAGGATGAAAATGATTTAGACTACTCTTGGTTTAAAGATAAGAAGTTTTGTGGTATCAGTGCCGGTGCTTCTACTCCTGATTGGATTATACAAAACGTTATAAATGCAATAAAAAAAGAGGTCTGTTAAAAGATTTATTCTTAACACTTCCTCTTTACTTTTACAATTTTCTTCATCTTTAATATCATTATTACTATTTTTTCGATATAATCACGACAATTTTTATGTAACAGAGGATAGGTAATGGCGTTCGATAACGAATCATTTGAAGAAGAAGAAAATTTTGCAGAGATGTTTGCTGCTAGTGAGAAGAAACAAGAGACAAGCCGTATAGTAGAGGGTGAAATTGTTGAAATCCAAGCGGATGAAAACAGAGCATTAGTTGGTGTTGGCGATAAGCTAGAAGGTATTTTATATTTAGACGAAATCACAGAAGATGGTGAGCTGAAGTTCAATACTGGTGATAAGATTAAAGTAATGGTAATGGGATACTATAATGAGCGTCCTAAAATATCTTATAAAAAAGTTTTAGAGCAAGAGAAGACTATTGAGTTTATTGATGCAAACAAAGATGACTTTGAAAATGTAGTAATCGAAGGTGTTATTACTAGCAAAAACCGTGGTGGTTATGTAGTTGAAGCTGATGCTGTATCATTCTTCATGCCTCGTTCATTAGCTGCGTTTAAAGACAGTGACGATGTAGTTGGTCGTAAAATCAAAGCTCAGGTAATTAAAATAGATCCAGCGGAAAACTCAATCATAGTTTCTCGTCGTAAACTATTTAATGAAGAGAGAAAGAAAAAGAAAGAGATTATCGATCAACTTATGGCAGATGATGTTATCGTTGAAGGTACAATCAAAAAAATCACTAGCTACGGTATGTTTGTAGATGTTGGTGGTGTTGATGGTTTAGTTCATTACAACGAGATCTCTTATAAAGGTCCAGTTAACCCGTCAAAACTTTACAAAGAGGGTGATACAGTAACTGTAAAAGCTATCTCTTATGATAAAGACAAGCGTCACCTTTCTCTTTCAATTAAAGCTGTTCTTCCAGATCCATGGGCAGAAGTTGAGTCTGAATTAGATGAAGGCGATACTATCACTGTAACTGTTTCAAATATTGAGGCATATGGTGTATTTGTTGACCTTGGAAATGATATTGAAGGTTTCTTACATATTTCAGAGATTTCTTGGAACAAGAATGTTAAAAACCCTAATGACTACTTAACTGTAGGTCAAGAGATTGATGTTGAAGTTATCGAGATTAACTCTAAGACTCATAAACTTCGTGTTTCATTGAAAAAACTTCTTCCAAAACCATTTGATGAGTTCTTAAAGAACCATAGAGAGGGTGATGTTGTAACAGGTACAGTTACTTCACTTACTGATTTTGGTGCGTTTGTTCGTATTGATGGTGTTGAAGGTCTTTTACATAACCAAGATATCTCATGGGATAAGAATACAAAATGTAAAGATGTTTTAAAATCAGGTGAAGAGGTTGAAGTTAAGATTGCTAAAATCAACTCTGAAGACCAAAAAATATCTCTAAACAGAAAAACTCTTTTAGAGTCTCCTATTGACAAGTTCGCTACAACACATAACACTAACTCTATCGTTAACGGTACTATCCGTGATATTAAAGATTTCGGTGTATTTGTTTCTTTAGAAGATGGTGTTGATGCACTTATCAGAGATGAAGATTTAGCTCCACTTGTAAAAGAGGAGTTAGAAGCTGGTCAGGAGATTGAAGCAGCAATCGCTGTTATTGATACTAAACGTGACCGTATCCGTCTATCTGTAAAAAAATTAGATTACATTAAAAATCAGGCAATGCTTGAAGAGATTAATGATAATGAATCACACTCTTTAGGTGATTTAATAAAAGATAAATTTAAATAAGCATTTCAAATG
>JANTGV010000177.1 GCA_024762745.1 Sulfurimonas sp.
ATTATTGAGATACCAGAGGAGACAATAGCGTTAGAGGAGCTAGAAGTTACAACAGATATCATGCTTCGAAGTGGTCTTGAAATCACACAGATGAATAGTGTGAGGAAACATCTCTCAAAGATTAAGGGGGGACGTTTAGTTGAGTCTTGTAAAGCAACAGGCGCTGTATTAGTTCTCTCAGATATTATTGGTAATGATTTGTACAGTATTGGGTCAGCACCTACCTATGCAGATAGAAGTACATATAGTGAGGCAAAGGAGATTCTTGTAGATAGAGATATTTTTTACTCTTTGCCAGTTAGTGTTCAAGAGGTATTTATCAAGGGCTCAAAGGGTATCTTAAGTGAAACACCTAAAACTCCAAAACCAAACATAAAACATTATATAATAGCATCTAATCAACATGCCGTAGCTGCAGCAAGCAGAAGTGCAAGCTTATTGGGACTGGATGTTAAAGAGATAAGTGAACCAATGAGTGGGGATGTAGAAGAGATGGTTGAGTATATGAGTGATATACTAAAGTACTCAAAAGAGGAGTGTATCATTTTTGGTGGTGAATGTACGGTTAATGTGACAGGCGATGGAAAAGGTGGACGAAACCAACATACAGCACTGTTAATGTTAAAAGAGATATGCGAAGAGGGTAAAGATATATGTTTCCTCTCTGCTGGTACAGATGGAATAGATGGCAATACGAATGCAGCGGGTGCGGTTATTGATAAACAGAGTTGTAAAAAGGCCAAAGAGTTGGATTTGAGTATCGATAAATATCTTAAAGATTTTAATAGTCACAATTTTTTTAAACAGATAGATGACCTTCTTGTAACTGGAGTCAGTGGAACAAATGTAATCGATTTAGCGATAATTTTACAAACAGATAAGTTTAAAGGATAGAGATATGGCAGACTTTTTTCAAAATGGTGTTATAACAACACTTCAAAATGTTGGGAATCGCTCTTTGGAGAGTATGGAAGAGGATTTAATCGAGTTTTCCAAGCGAAGAAATATGGTACTTCTATTACCAGCTCTGTATTCTGAGTTTGAGACACCAGCTATGCAGACAATTATTGATGAGTTGAAAAATGTTACGTATATCTATAAGATTATATTGGGACTTGACCAGGCCACTGAAGAGCAGTTCTTAGAGGTTAAGGAGCGTATGAGTGTTTTAAAGTGTGATGTTGAAGTACTCTGGAATGATGGACCAAACATAAAAGCAATTTATAAAGAGTTGACTAAGGAGGGCTTTCCGGGTTTAGATACTCCAGGAAAAGGAAGAAATGTATGGACTATGATTGGCTATGGTTTAACAAATCAGGATAACTATGCTTTTGCTCTGCATGATTGCGATATAGTAAACTACTCGCGTGCTGTAGTGGCTCGCCTTTTTTATCCGATTGTACATCCTGCACTAGATTTTGAGTTTAATAAGGGTTACTACTCACGTGTTACCAGTAAACTGCATGGCCGTGTGACGCGTCTCTTTTATACTCCTCTCATTAAAGCATTGACTCTGACCTTTGGTGCGAATAGATATCTTAGTTATATGGAGAGTTTCCGATATGCACTCTCAGGTGAGTTTGCGTTTATACGCTCTTTGGGGCGAGGGATTGGTATTTCACCAACCTGGGGACTTGAAGTGTCAACACTCTCTGAGGTTTATAAAAATACTTCAAATCGTCGTATCTGTCAGACAGAGATTATGGAGAGTTATGAACATAAGCATCAGGAGTTGGGTTCGCAGTCTGAAGGCGGAGGCGTTTATAAAATGGCAAATGATATAGCTAAGAGTATTTTTAGGATTTTAGCTCAAGAGGGGGTAGTCTTTTCAGAAGCCTCTTTTAAAACACTTCTTACTTCATACTATCAAGAGTCACGTTTTGAAATATCAAAATATAATGCACTAAGTAAAATAAACAACCTGAACTATAACCGTCAGAGTGAGATAAACGCAGTCGAAGCCTTTGAAGATGCAATTAAAGAGGCAGCAAGAGAGTTCTATGATGATCCTATGGGTGTTGCATCGCTCTCTCCTTGGATTACAGTTCGCTCTGTTATGCCTGATTTTTCAGATAAGTTTCGCGATATAGTCAAAGAGGATAATAGATAACCATGTCATATATTCATTATGAATCACATACTATAAACGAAAGGCTTGAAGCACTTTATTCTAAAGAGGATGCAAAAGCAGCCTATGAGGGTGTAAAAAAACTTGTAAATAAGTACAAAAAGAGAATAACTTCACAAGAGTATCATTTAAGTGAAAAAGATACTATTTTAATTACTTATGGAGATCAAGTACAGTGTATTAATGAGTCGCCATTAGAGACACTAAAAAACTTTTTAGATAATCACCTAAAAGGGGTGATTAATTCTGTTCATATTTTGCCTTTTTATCCCTACTCATCCGATGATGGCTTCTCTGTTATAAACTATAGTGAAGTAGATCCGAAACTCGGTTCTTGGCGTGAGGTTGAAGATATAAGTAGTCACTACCGCTTGATGGTAGATGGTGTTATTAACCATGTTTCTCAATATTCCGACTGGTTTAAGGCTTATCTTGCTAGAGATGAAGAGTATAAGAACTTTTTTTGGGATGTTGACCCAATGGTTGACTTGTCTATGGTTGTGCGTCCACGTGCAACACCTCTGCTCTCGGAGTTTGAAGATATAGATGGAAAAATACATAACATCTGGACAACCTTTTCAAGGGATCAGGTTGATTTGAACTACTCGAACTATAAAGTTTTACTTGCTGTTTTAGATGCTCTATTTTATTATGTAGAGAAAGGATCAACTCTTATTCGTATGGATGCTATTGCGTTTATCTGGAAAGAGATTGGTACTGAAAGTGTGCATTTACCACAAACGCATGAGTTGATACAGTTAATGCGTGAGGTACTTCATGAGGTCGCTCCCGAAGTTATCATTATTACAGAGACAAATGTGCCACATAATGAAAATATCTCCTACTTTGGTAGTGGTGAGGATGAGGCACAGATGGTATATAACTTTGCGCTTCCACCTCTGCTTGCACACTCTGTTTTACAAGCAGATACTAAAAAGCTTACTACTTGGGCAAAAACACTTACTCTTCCAAGTGATAAGGTCTGTTTCTTTAACTTTACAGCTTCGCATGATGGATGTGGTTTAAGACCTGTAAGTGGACTTTTGAGTGAAGAGGAGATTAATGCACTTGTAGAAAATACAGAGAGTCATGGCGGGTTAGTCTCTTATAGAAACACACCAGAGGGAGAAAAGCCCTATGAGATAAACTGCAGTTATATAGATATACTCAGCAGTCCTATCGATTCTACGCAAGAGCGCATAAAAAGAATGTTGCTGACACAAGCGGTCGTTTTAGCTATGCCTGGAGTACCTGGAATATATTTTCACTCTTTAGTAGGTTCAAGGAACTATTTTGAGGGAGTAAAGTTAACAGGTATTAACCGCTCGATAAATCGTGAAAAAGTCAACTATAAGTACTTAGTAGAAAAATTAACAAGAGATGGAAATTTTGAAAAAACAATTTTTGCATCGTATAAAAAGTTAATCTCTATCAGAACTCACGAAAAGGCTTTTAATCCTTTTGGAAAATTTACTTTCTTGGATGTAGATGATAGGCTTTTCTGCTTCTTACAGTATTCTAAAGACGAAAAAGAGATAATTTTAGCGATTAATAACTTTGCAAATGATATTATTAGTGTAAAATTGTCAGATATAATTAATTATCCAGTAATAGATCTATTATCGGATAGGGTTATTGAGAAAGAGACAAAACTAGAAATAGAACCGTATCA
>JANTGV010000178.1 GCA_024762745.1 Sulfurimonas sp.
AAAATCCTTCACTTTATCAAGACCTATATTCTTTGTAAATTTTTTGTTTAGAAAAGTAAAGTATTATAATTTATTATAACACATAAGGGGTTCGTATGAATTATAGAATTGAAAAAGATACAATGGGTGAAATGCAAGTTCCTGCAGATAAATACTGGGCAGCACAAACACAACGTTCCGTACATAACTTTAAGATAGGTAATGAAAAGATGCCTTTGGAGGTAGTTTATGGTTTGGCGAACTTGAAAAAAGCGTGTGCTTTGGTAAATAATGACCTTGGGCGTTTAGAAGATGAGAAGACTTCGGCTATTGCAGAAGCATGTGAAACAGTGCTGTCAGGTGAGATGGATGATAATTTTCCATTGGTTGTTTGGCAGACGGGTTCTGGAACTCAGTCAAATATGAATATCAATGAAGTGGTTGCCAATAAAGCAACGGAGTTGTTAGGTGGGGATTTTACAAAAGATAAATTGGTACACCCAAATGATGATGTAAACAGGGGACAAAGTTCGAATGACACCTATTCGACAGGTATGCGTATTGCTGAAGTACTGGCTGTAACCGATGATCTGATTCCTGCGTTAAAGCAGTTAAGAACTACACTGCAAGAAAAAGTTGAAACATTTGGAGATGTTGTAAAAATCGGTAGAACACACCTTCAGGATGCAACACCTTTGACACTTGGTCAAGAGATATCAGGTTACGTTGCAATGTTGGATACGAACCTAAAACAGCTCAACGATGCACTTGTCTATTGTAGAGAGATTGCTATTGGCGGTACTGCAGTCGGCACAGGACTTAATTCGCATCCTGAGTTTTCTCAGAGAGTTGCAGTAAAACTGAATCATTTTATGCAAAAAAATTACGGTTTCGTATCTCAGCCCAATAAATTTCATGCACTGACAGGACATGATGCAGAAGTAGTACTTTCAGGTGCTCTTAAAGCACTTGCGGCAAATATGATGAAGATTGCAAATGATATACGATGGTTGGCATCCGGACCAAGATGTGGTCTGGGTGAGATTAAGATACCTGCAAATGAGCCCGGTTCATCTATTATGCCTGGGAAAATAAACCCTACACAGGCCGAAGCGATGACAATGGTAGCTGTGCAGGTAATGGGTAATGATGTTACAGTTGGGATAGCAGCTTCTCAAGGTAACTTTGAACTGAATGTATTTAAACCGGTCATTGCCTTTAATATATTACAGTCAATTAAACTTCTTGCAGATGCAATGAGAAGTTTTGATACAAACTGTGCCGCAGGTATAGAACCAATTAAAGAGAATATTGATAAATTCTTAAATGACTCATTGATGCTTGTGACTGCTTTAGCTCCACATATAGGATATGAAAATGCAGCAACTATTGCAAAAACGGCACATAAAAATGGGACAACTCTTAAAGAAGAAGCTGTAGTACTTGGATTTATGTCATCAGAAGAGTTCGAAAAAAATGTAAAACCTGAAGAGATGATTGCTCCAAAGGTTTGATACTTTTCTATACATTTTTGATTAAAAAAAAAGGGGGGGAGTGCTTTACGGCCCTTTCCATCCAATTTATTAGTATTAAATAACTGTGTAAATACATAACACATTTCAAAAATTATTATCTTTTATATTTTAATTAATCAGCCCTTATTATCTATAATCGTATAATGTATGCATTATAAAAAAGGAGTACGAAGTGAATGTTCATGAGTATCAGGCAAAACAGATTTTTGCCAAGTATGGTGTACCAACACCAAAAGGTATAATGGCTGAAAGCGTAAAAGATGCTGTAATTGCTGCACAAACACTAGGTGGACCTATCTGGGTTGTAAAAGCACAAATTCATGCAGGTGGACGTGGTTTAGGTGGTGGTGTGAAGCTGGCTAAATCTATAGAAGAAGTTGAGCAGCTTTCTAACGAAATTTTAGGAATGACTCTTGTAACTCATCAAACTGGTCCAGAGGGTAAACTTGTTCAAAAGCTTTACATCGAAGATGGTGCAGACATTCAAGATGAGTTCTATCTATCAGTTGTTTTAGATAGAAAAAGAGAAATGCCGATTATCATGGCTTCTACTGAAGGTGGAATGGAGATTGAAACTGTTGCAGAAGAGACTCCGGAAAAGATCGTAACTGTTCCGGTTGATCCTGCAGTTGGTTTCCAAGGTTTCCACGGTCGTGAACTTGCTTTCGGTCTTGGTATCACAGACAAAAATGAGCAAAAGAACATTATCACTTTTGCACAAAAACTTTTTAAACTTTATATGGAAAATGATGCAGAGATGATCGAGATCAATCCTCTGGTAAGAACGGGTTCTGGTGAATTTTTGGCACTAGATGGAAAAATGGGCTTTGATAACTCAGCACTTGGGCGTCAACCTGAAATCGCTGCTATGAGAGACTTATCAGAAGAAGATCCTGATGAAGTTGAAGCATCTCATTATGGTCTTTCCTATGTTGCACTTGATGGTGAGATCGGTTGTATGGTAAACGGTGCCGGTCTTGCAATGGGAACTATGGACACAATTAACCACATGGGCGGATCTCCTGCTAACTTCCTTGATGTGGGTGGTTCAGCAAATGCAGAAACAGTTGCAAAAGGATTTGAGATCATTCTTAAAAATCCAAATGTAAAAGCAATTTTCGTAAATATTTTTGGTGGGATCGTACGTTGTGATAGAATTGCAAATGGTATCATCGAAGCTACAAAAATAACAGATGTAAATGTACCGGTGGTTGTAAGGCTTGATGGTACTAATGCTCCGGAAGCAGCGGAGATTCTTAATAATGCAAACATCTCTAACCTAATAGTCGGAGATGATTTAGGTGACGGTGCAGCAAAAGCAGTAGCTGCGGCAAAGGGGGAGTAATCAATGTCAATTTTAGTAAATAAAGATACAAAAATAATCGTTCAAGGTTTTACGGGAAAAGAAGGTACTTTTCATGCTGAGCAATGTATAGACTATGGTACAAATATCGTTGGTGGAGTTACGCCAAATAAAGGTGGTCAAGAACATCTGGGTAAACCGGTTTTCAATACAGTTTCTGAAGCCGTAAAAACGACAGGTGCCACTGTTTCTATGATCTTTGTACCACCTGCATTTGTTGGGGATGCCGTTATGGAAGCTGCTGAAGCAGGCATTGAACTTGCAGTGATCATTACTGAAGGTGCTCCGGTTAAAGATATGCAGATGGCTAAAGCACATGCGACAAAGCACGGTATGAAAACATTGGGGCCGAACTGTCCTGGAATTATCACTGCTGAAGAGTGTAAGATAGGGATCATGCCAGGTATGATCTTCAAAAAAGGTAATGTCGGTCTTATCTCTAAATCAGGTACATTGACCTATGAAGGTACAAACCAAGTTGTTCAAGAAGGTTATGGAATTACAACTGCAGTTGGAATTGGTGGAGACCCGATCATTGGTCTTTCATATAACCAGCTTTTACCAATGTTCGAAGCAGATCCGGATACAGAATGTATCGTTATGATCGGTGAAATTGGTGGAGATCTTGAAATTCAGGCAGCAAAACTAATAAAAGAGCAGGTTACTAAGCCTGTTGTTGCTTTCATCGCAGGACAAACAGCTCCTAAAGGTAAAACAATGGGACATGCCGGTGCTATCGTTTCGGGTAGTGCAGGAACTGCAGCTGAAAAAATGGCAGCACTTGAAGCAGCTGGTGTAAAAGTGGTTGTTTCTCCAGCAGAGATAGGTAAAGCGGTTAAAGAAGTTCTCTCTTAATCATCATACCTTTTATGTGGGACTTTGCGCCCACGTATAAACTTTTCCTATTCAT
>JANTGV010000179.1 GCA_024762745.1 Sulfurimonas sp.
AGAGATATTGATGAGAGAAAACAGAGAGAAGAGAAGCTCAAAATTGATGCAAATTATGACACTTTGACTGGTCTAAAAAACAGATCTGTGTTTATGGGCACACTTAAAAAAAATTTCCATGTCAAAAAGCCAAGCAACTCTTATAACTGTGTTCTGTTTATAGACCTCAATAGATTTAAAGATATTAATGAAACTATGGGACACAGTACTGGAGACAGAATACTTGTAATGGTTGCCCAGAGACTAGAGAAGATAACAAAAAAAGAAGATACGCTCTCTAGACTTGGAGGAGATGAATTTGCCATGCTCCTTGTAAATCTTCCAACACCCTTTGAAGCTGGTGACGTTGCACAAGAAGTTATTGATGCAATAAACAAACCCTTTGTTATTAATAATCGCCACTATCACATAACTGTAAGTATTGGAATATCAGTATCTCCAGATGATTCAAATAAACCTGAAAGACTTCTACAGTTTGCGGACAATGCAATGTATAAGGCAAAAGAAAAAGGAGACAACTTTTATGAGTTTTACACTAAAGAGTTATCATTTAAAGCTATTGAGAAAATATATATAGTTGATTCTCTTCGTAATGCTATAAAAAAAGAGGAGTTTGAACTCTTCTATCAGCCACAAATTGATGCCAAAACTAATAAAACTGTTGGTGCAGAAGCATTAATAAGATGGGATAAACCAGATAAAGGTCCCCAATCCCCAGCTAAGTTCATCCCTCTTGCTGAATCATCAGGTCTAATACTTGAGATAGGACAATGGATTATAAAACAAGCAATGAGAGATTTAGTCGAGTGGAAAAAAAGTGCTTTAAAGATTCAAAAGGTATCTATTAATCTATCTGTAAAGCAGCTAAGCGATGAACAACTCATTTCAAATATTATTGATGCTCTAAAAGAGACAGGAGCAGAAGCAGAGTGGATAGAGTTTGAGATAACAGAGAGCTACTCTATGAAAAATCCGCAGGCATCTATTATAAAACTAAACAGACTTGTTGAGTTGGGTTTTAGTTTTTCAATCGATGATTTTGGTACAGGCTACTCTTCTCTCTCATATCTAAAAAAACTACCTGTGGAGAAGTTAAAAATAGATAAGTCCTTTGTTGATGACATAGATTATGATAACGATGATAAGGCTATAGTTCAAGCTGTTATATTAATAGCTAAAAGCATGCATTTAAATGTAATTGCAGAAGGTGTTGAAACGCAACAACAAGAAGATCTTCTGCTAGAGTATGGATGTGACCTCATACAGGGCCACCTATACTCTGAGCCTCTTACAAAAGAGGAGTTTGAAAAGTTTTTACTATCTTCTGGCTCTTGAAGAGTTGCGATTTGAGTTTCTTGAATTTCTACCGCGCGGTTTATTTCTAGCCCCACGATTTCCACCCATATTGATAGGCTCTGCTTTGATTGACGGGTCTGGTTTAAAGCCTTTTAACCAAACTTTGGGAATATCTTTTTTTATCAGTTTCTCAATGTTGGCCAAGAATTCATCTTCATCTACACAGACTAAAGATATAGCTTCGCCCTCATTACCCGCTCGTCCTGTTCTACCGATACGGTGAACATAATCCTCACTAACATTTGGAAGTTCAAAATTTACAACATGGGGAAGTTGGTCTATATCAATTCCACGTGCTGCAATATCAGTTGCTACTAAAACGCGAACATCACCCTTTTTAAAATCTGCTAAAGCTCTTGTTCTTGCGTTTTGAGATTTATTTCCATGAATTGCCGCTGCTGTAATTCCATCCTTATCAAGTTGACCGGCTAAACGGTTTGCTCCATGCTTTGTTCTTGTAAAGACTAAGACCTGCTTCCATTTTCCCTCATTAATCAAATGAGTCAAGAGCTCACGTTTACGCATTTTATCCACTGGATACACAGCTTGTTTTACTATTTCACTTGAGGTGTTTGCACGTGCAACCTCAATAAGAGTCGGAGCATTTAAAAGAGTGTTAGAGAGTTTTTTTATCTCTTTAGAATATGTTGCTGAAAAGAGAAGATTTTGTCTCTGAGGAGGTAAAATAGCCAAGACTTTTCGTATATCATTGATAAAACCCATATCAAGCATTCTATCAGCTTCATCTAGAATTAAAAAGTCTACATGCTTCAGGTCTATCGTCTTTTGAGATATATGATCTAAAAGACGTCCCGGTGTAGCTACAACTATATCAATTCCCTTGCGCAGAGCTACTATTTGAGGGTTTATTTTCACCCCGCCAAAGATAACTGTCGATTTAAAAGGGAGATGTTTTCCATAAAGTTTAATACTCTCCCCAACCTGAGCGGCCAATTCACGTGTAGGCGTTAATACAAGTGCTTTTACCTGATGTTTCCCTTTAGCGGGCTTAGCACGATTGAGTAGTTCCAACATAGGAAGAGTAAATCCTGCAGTCTTTCCTGTTCCAGTTTGAGCACCCGCCAAGATATCTTTTCTTTGTAATATTACAGGTATTGCCTGAGCCTGAATCGGTGTAGGGTTTTCATAACCCTGCTCGGCAATTGCTTTTAAGAGTGGCTTGGATAAGCCTAGTTTTTCAAATGACATATAGTTCCTATTTTCTAATATAGATTCATGATAGCATAATTTATGGCTATTATGGATATAATTGCGAAAATACTTTGAGGACTCTTTATGTCAAGCAACTCTATAACTATCAAACCTAATAATCATCGCGTTTATCAATGTCCAGCTAAGAAAAAAATCGAGCTTTTAAATAAAATCATTTCTGAAAATGAAACAGCAGATATATTAGTAATAACTTCAAAAGAGCCTCAAAACATCATAGAGCTACTTGATAACAAGAGTATAAAAGTCATAGAAGATAGAGAACTGATTAAACTTCCCGACCTTAAATGTGAAATGCTTATTAGTTATGACTTACCTATAAAAGCTATTGTCTACATGGCGAGAGTTACTAAAGCAACTTCAAAAGCTATATTAATACTTGACGAGAGTGAGCAAAAAGAACTTTACCATACCGAAATGCTACTTGGTCGCGCTATAAAACAAGAGACGATTGAAGGTTTTGAGTATCAAGCTGTTGATAAAAAAAGAGAATCAAAAAATCCAGTTCCTAAAAAAATGACAAAAGATCAGATAAAAGATGTCGCTAAAAAACGATACAGTGAAAAAACGCAGGAGCCTAAAGAGTACAAATCTAAGCGAGACTTTAAAGATAGAAAGAAAGGGGATACTTCAAAGTCTGACTCTGGTAAAAAATGGGAAAAAAAGAGAAAAGAACCAAACAAATTTTTAGGTTATGATGAAAATGGAAAAGCCAAATTTTCAGGAAAAACTGGAGATAGAAACCACCGTTACGACGGAACACCTCGAGATAAATATGATGCTCCTAAAAAAGTAGGAAGAAAGATAAATATTAAAGCTCGTAAGCCTTCAGAACAGGAGTAAAAAAAACTGTTCAGAGTTTTGTGCCAGAAACCAAAGTCATATGAAACTCCTAGACCTGTTTTTAAAATATAACTTGCTTTGCAATATAATGATTCTGGTTTTGTATCATAACAATTCAAATAAAAAAGTTCTCCTTCTTCATTTTTCCAAGATTCATTATTGACAACCCAATAACGATTGTCATAACGATTAAATATTCCTATTTTCTTTACCTCTTTAGCTTTTTCAATCTTATTAGCAATGTCCGAATAAAAATTAGTGGCCAACATACGCCTATAATCAAATTCTTTAATTGAAAATATAGATATCTTGATTGGATAAAACTTTTTTTTGTTTTTTCTGAAGAACAAAGAGAGT
>JANTGV010000180.1 GCA_024762745.1 Sulfurimonas sp.
ATTCACTAAGATAACTTGACAATAGTAGACTCAATTAGATATAATTAACTTACAAATAATTAAAAGGAATAAATTATGAGCAATATTTTTGAAAAACTAACTAATAATATGACAGAAGCAATTGAAAGTGCAATATCTTTGGCTTTGCACAGTAATAACCAAGAGGTTCAGGCGGAGCATTTTTTATGGTCGCTATTAACGAATTCGAACTCTGTATTAAATCAGATGTTTAATAAAATGAATATTGATAAGGTAGCGATGGAGCTTGATATAAAAAGTTTGACTGAGAAACTGCCTAAGTCCTCACAAGTATCAAAAGAGAATGTAAGACTCTCTAAACAATTTGTGCAGACACTTGAAAATGGTGCAGGACTTATGACGAAAAATGGAGACTCTTACTTAGCAGTTGATACCTATATATTAGCGAATCTAAAAACAGAACCATTTTCAACAATTTTTCCAAAATATATAGATGTGATGGAACTTTCAAAAAATTTGGAAGCTGCTCGTGGCGGGGCAAAAATAGATTCACAAAGTTCAGATGAAACACTGGAATCACTTGATAAGTACGGGGTTGATTTGACTAAGGAGGCAGCAGAAGGGAAGTTGTCACCAGTTATTGGACGTGACGAAGAGATAACAAGGATGATGCAGATTTTAATCCGTAAAACGAAGAATAATCCTATGTTACTTGGTGAACCGGGTGTTGGTAAGACGGCCCTGGTGGAAGGACTAGCTCAAAGAATTCAAAAGGGAGAGGTACCGACATCACTGCAAAATAAGCGTTTAATAGCACTGGATATGAGTGCTCTAATTGCAGGTGCAAAATATCGTGGTGAATTTGAAGACAGACTAAAAGCTGTAATTGATGAGGTAAAAGAGAGTGGCAATATTATTCTATTTATAGATGAGATTCATACGATAGTTGGAGCCGGTGCAAGCGAGGGGAGTATGGATGCAGCGAATATTTTAAAACCTGCTCTTGCTCGTGGGGAACTTCATACCATTGGAGCAACAACACTCAAAGAGTATAGAAAGTATTTTGAAAAAGATGCAGCACTGCAGAGACGCTTTTTACCTATTAACCTTGATGAACCTACTGTAAACCAATCTTTACAGATTCTTCGTGGAATAAAAGAGCGTTTAGAGACACATCATAATGTAACTATTACAGATAGTGCTTTAGTAGCAGCAGCCCGTCTTTCAGATAGATATATAGCAGATAGGTTTTTACCTGATAAAGCGATAGATTTAATAGATGAAGCAGCAGCAGAACTTAAAATGCAGATAGAGTCTGAACCAAATGTACTCAGTGCAGCCAAACGTCAAAGCTCAGAGTTACAGGTCGAGAGGGAAGCCTTAAAAATGGAAGAGACCCCTTCAAATAGTAAAAGACTCGATGAGATAGAAAAAGAACTAGCAGACGTTGATGAAAGAGTTATAAGTTTAGAATCACAATTTAAAAATGAAAAAGAGGTTTTTGAAAAAATTGCTACTATTAAACATGATATAGAGGCTAAACGCAGAGATGCTGTAACTGCAAAGAGTGCATCTGATTTTAACCGTGCTGCTGAGATTGAGTATGGTGAAATACCAGCTCTTATTGAAGAGGAGAAGAGCATAAATGAGTCTTGGAATAAACTTCAAGATGAGGGTACACTTCTTAAAAACAGTGTTGATGAGGAGGCTATTGCTTCTATAATCTCAAGATGGACAAATATTCCTGTAAATAAGATGCTTCAAGGTGAAAAAGATAAAATATTAAATGTTGAAGCTGAATTAAACAGAGATGTAGTTGGACAGTCACGTGCCACACATGCTGTTGCCCGTGCTATAAAACGTAACAAAGCGGGACTTTCAGACATATCGTCACCTATTGGTAGTTTTCTCTTTTTAGGTCCAACGGGTGTTGGTAAAACGCAGACAGCAAAAACTTTGGCTAAGTTTCTATTTGACTCTGAAGATGCAATGATAAGAATAGATATGAGTGAATATATGGAGAAACATGCAGTATCGCGTTTGGTAGGTGCAGCTCCAGGATACGTAGGCTATGAAGAGGGTGGACAGCTGACTGAAGCAGTCCGTAGAAAACCCTATTCTGTAATTCTTTTTGATGAGGTTGAAAAAGCGCATCCAGATGTATTTAATATTTTACTTCAAGTACTTGATGATGGACGCTTGACTGATAACAAAGGTGTTACAGTAGATTTTACAAATACTATTATTATTTTAACTTCAAATATCGCTAGTGATAAGATTATTAATAATCCGAAGTCTGATGAACTAGATAATATGGTCATGAGTGAGTTAAAACAGGCATTTAAACCGGAATTTTTGAACCGTTTAGATGATGTGGTTATATTTAATGCTCTTGGAGAAGAGCAGATTGTAGGTATAGTAGATATATTCTTTAGAGAAATTGCAAAAAAAGTAGAGCAGCGTGATATTGAATTAACACTTAGTGACGAAGCAAAATCTTATATAGCTGAGGCTGGGTTTGACCCTGTATATGGTGCTAGACCTCTTAAACGTGCTCTGTATGAAATCGTCGAAGATAGATTAGCAGATCTAATTTTAGAAGGTAAAGTTATTGAGGGTTCAAAAGTAGAGTTTTCTATGAAAGATAATGAGATTGAAGTAGTTGTCTCATAGACTAAGCACTCATTAAATCCTCTATAGGCTTAGGTTTCCCTATGTGGAAACCTTGAGCGTAATCAATTCCAATCTCTGTAATAACATGGAGTATCTCTTCGGAGGATACAAATTCAGCTATTGTTTCTACATTGAGTTTATGAGCAAGCTCTACGATTGTTTTAACCATTAATCTTGCGTTTTTATCTTTGCTTATATTAGATATTAGAGAAGCGTCTATCTTGATATAATCAACAGGAAGGTTGAGTATGTGAGCAAAATTCGAGTAACCAGAACCAAAGTCATCAAGTGCGACTTTTAAGCCATATGAGCGAACTTTTACACAAAAATCATACACAGCTTTGTAGTTTATAAAATCTTCTGTCTCAAGAAGTTCAATTGTTATGAGGTTATTGTGTTTATATTTGTCCAGTGCATTAAAAAACATCTCCATTGTAGAGTTATCATCTATGTCAGAGAAAGAGATGTTGAGTGAACAGGGGATAGAGTATTTTGAAGCTACACTTAGAGTGTTTTCAAGTACAGCTTCTGTTATTTTGTGATAAATGCGATTTGCTTTTGCAACATCTAAAAAGGTTAGAGGTTGTATGATATTTCCATTTTCCTGTTCTATACGGACCAAAGATTCATATTTTGTAGGTTTACTAATATCTCTAATAGGAACTATAGGTTGAAAATAGGAGATGATACTATTATTGTCAAGTGCATGAACAAGATTTTTATGAGAGTTTATTTCATCTTGATGTAGTTTTTCAAGCTCTTTTTCATTCTCAAATACTGATAAGTGCTGATTTCTTTTTTTAGCATCTTTGAGTGCCATATCTGCATAGGCAAGCATTTTCTTTTTACCACTAAACGATATACCACTGCTCATAATGAGATTGAGTTTTTCATTTCTATATGAGAAATTTTCATCTTTATACTCTTGCAGAATCTTTTCAATCAACTTGATAAAGCTCTTTTTATTTATTTGATTCGACTCTTTTGCAACGATTGCAAATTCGTCTCCTCCCACATGATAGAGAAATAGGTTCTCATTATCTAGTTTCTTTTGTAAAAATACTGCGGTAATTTTCAGAGTTACATTTC
>JANTGV010000181.1 GCA_024762745.1 Sulfurimonas sp.
AAGATATATAAATAGAAGAAATAGAATATAAAAAGAGAACTGATTAAAAAATAATCAGTTTTCGACTCAGTTTATATATGCTGGACTGTTATAATTGTGCTGAAACTAACTCGAAAGAGAAACAAAAGGAATAAAGATGAAGAAATGGTTACTAATAGCATTAATGCTTTTACCATCTTTAGCATTAGCTGAAGATGTACCAACACTAGATACAGGTGATACTGCATGGATGATGATGTCTGCTGCATTAGTATTACTAATGACACCAGCAGGTCTGGCACTGTTTTACGCAGGTATGACACGTTCAAAGAATGTGCTTAATACTTACGCAATGGTTTTAGGTGCATTTGTTGTTGCATTTATAGCATGGATAGCTGCTGGTTATTCAATCGCATTTGGTACAGCTGAAAGCGCTGGTATGCAAACAGTTGTTGGTGGTTTGTCACACATGTTCTTAAGTGGTATTAACTGGAATGATTTAAGTGGAACATATCCTACTTATGTATTTGTTGTTTTTCAAGGTACATTTGCTGCTATTACTGTAGCAATCGCATCTGGTTCTGTTATCGAGAGAATTAAATTTTCTACTTGGTTAGTATTTGTAGCTATCTGGGTAATTGTTGTATATGCTCCTATTACACACATGGTATGGGGTGGAGACGGTGCATATTTATTTGATGCAGGTGCTTTAGACTTTGCTGGTGGTACTGTTGTACACATGAATGGTGGTCTTGCTGGTTTAGTGTTAGCTTACTTAGTTGGTAAACGTGTTGGATACCCAAAAGTTGCAATGAAACCGATGTCTGTAATGTTAACTGCTCTTGGTGCTGCTTTACTATGGTTCGGTTGGTACGGATTTAATGGTGGATCTGCGTTTGGTGCAAATGAGATCGCTGGTTTAGCTTATTTAACTACTACACTTGCAACTGCAGTAGCTGCTGTTACATGGATACTTATCGAGTGGATAATTTATAAAAAACCTACTTTACTTGGTGCTGCTTCAGGTGTTGTTGCTGGTTTAGTTTCTATTACTCCAGCTGCAGGTTTCGTTGATGTTGGTGGTGCTATTATTCTTGGTGCTGTTGGTTCAGTAATAGCATTCTTTGGTGTTGCTACACTTAAAAAGAAACTTGGATATGATGACTCTTTAGATGCATTTGGTATTCACTTCTTAGCTGGTTTATGGGGTGCACTTGCGACAGCAATCTTCGCTCTTAAAGATAATGACTTACTATGGGATGGTCCACTGAAAGAATCAGGTGACAGAATGGGTCAATTTATGGTTCAAGTTGAGTCTGTTGTAGTAGTTGGTGTATTTACTCTTGTCGGTACAGTTATTGTTTACTATATAGCAATGGCATTAACTGGTGGTGGACGTGTTGATGAAGAGACTGAACAAATGGGTCTTGATGAAGCTGTTCATGGTGAAAAAAGTTTAAATATATAAAGAGTTGATTTAAACCATAAATATGGTTACAATTTTAAAACTAAAAAAGAGGCTTAGTCCTCTTTTAACAAATATGGAGTCTTAAATATGAAAAGAGTAGAAGCGGTTATTAAACCATTTAAACTAGAAGATGTAAAAGATGCGTTAGCAGAGATCGGAATAGATGGTATGACAGTAAGTGAAGTAAAAGGTTATGGTCGTCAAAAAGGTCATAGTGAACTTTACCGTGGTGCAGAGTACGTAGTAGATTTTTTACCGAAAATCAAAATGGAAATGGTAGTAGATGAGAAAGATGTAGATCAAGTTACTTCAACGATTGTTGAAGCTGCTAGAACTGGTAAAATTGGTGATGGTAAAATTTTCGTTAGTAATGTCGAAAAAATTGTCAGAATCAGAACTGGTGAAACTGACACGGAAGCTATATAGTTTCATTTATCTACATTTATACACGCTCAATGCGTGTGTAAACCCTTAATATCCCTATTTAATTTTCAGAATATATTTTTTTAGATACACTCCCTTCATTGAAATAAAAAGGTATATTCAATGTTAGAAGCTGATTTTAAATACGTTATAGACACTTTCTTTGCACTATTTTCTATGGTGCTTATAATCTTCATGGTTCCAGGTTTTGCAATGTTAGAGGCGGGGCTTGTTAGAACGAAAAATGTTACATCTGTTTTAACTATTAATGTTATGATATATGCTGTTGCTTCAATGGCATTTTTACTTATAGGGTATGAACTTGCGTTTGGTTCGTGGGAAAATGACTCTATGAGTCTCTGGGCTGCGTTTCTTTTTCAAATGGCATTTGTTGGTAAGACTATAAACATTATGAGCGGTGGCGTAAGTGAGCGTGTTCGTATTATTCCACTCTCTATCTTTGCAGTTATTATGGGTGGAATAATCTATCCAATAGTTGTAAATGTGAGTTGGGGTGCTGATATGATAGCAGGGACTTTCCTCGATATAAACATGTATGACCTTGCAGGTTCAACTGTAATCCACTCAACGGGTGGATGGGCTCTTCTTGCTGCTATTATTATAATGGGTGCACGTCGTGGCCGTTATACAAATGGAAAAGTGAGAGTTATTCCAGCTTCAAACATTCCACTTGTAACATTGGGTGCATTTTTACTATGGATAGGTTGGTTTGGTTTTAACGGTGGTTCTGTTGGAAGTATTTCAAGTATCGAGAGTGCAGATGCAGTTGCCAAAACAGTTATGAACACAAATACAGCAGGGTTAGCCGGTGCAATAAGTGCAGGTGTTTTAATGTACTTTAGATATAAACTTTTTGATATCACTATGATTTTAAATGGTGCATTGGGTGGACTTGTTGCTGTAACTGCAGGACCAGATTTATACGATATGTATACTCCGATTTTAATTGGTTTAATTGGTGGTGCATTAGTTGTCATTGCAGTTCCACTATTTGATAAGTTTAAGCTTGATGATCCTGTTGGAGCACTCTCTGTACACTTAGTGAATGGTATATGGGGAACTTTAGCTGTGGGACTCTTTGTAGAGAGTGTGTCTTTTATGGATCAGTTAAAGGGTGTAGTTGTAGTGGCTCTGTTTACGTTTAGTGTTTCATTTGTCGTACTCTACATTATTAATAAAATTTCCACTTTTAGAGCTGAGGAGGATGCTCAACTTGAAGGTATGGATGTTAATGAGTGTGGTGTAGAAGCCTACCCAGAGTTTAAACGTTCAATATAGTGTTATAAATACCAAAGGAAAAAACTCCTTTGGTCACCTGTTAATAGTTATGTAACACATAGTTTGATATTATTCAACCTATGATTAGGCATACTCCCTCCTTTTTTATTTCTATAATAGTCCACTCTCTTTTATTTGGAATGTTTTTTTACACATATACATATGTGAGATCTCTTCCTAGTGATAAGAGTGATGAAGAGATATGTCTAAAATTACAGTGTTTTGAACCAGAAAAAAAGAAACCTGTAGAAGAGAAAGTTAAACCTCAAGAGTATACCCCTCCTAAAATAAAACAAAAAATAGAAAAGCCAAAAGTAGAGAAATCGAAAATAAAAGAGAGACTCCAGACAATAGTTCCTGAGCCACTTAGTGTCCCTGTCATTCAAGAGAAAGAAGAAGAGATAAAAGAGGATCTCCAAGAGATTGATACAGAAGCTGTAGAGGAAGAAATTATTGAGCCTTACACAACTGTTGAGAACAAAGAGGTGGTGACTACACAGTCTGAAGAGGAGAAAGCCGTCGCTAGAGAAGAGCAGTATATAAGTGAGC
>JANTGV010000182.1 GCA_024762745.1 Sulfurimonas sp.
AGTGTCTCATCAATTGGGATTTCGTCAACCATAGATTCAAACTCTTCTTCAAGTTCTTCTTCAAATTTTTCTTCAAAAGTCTCTTTAATACTCTCCTCTTTTGTATCAGAAGAAGATGTTTTTTCTGGTATTTTATTTTTAATAAAATTAACTATTATTGAGCTAATCTCCTGAGTACTTTTATCAAGCAGTATTACGATAGATATAAGTGTTATGATTAACCAGAAAACCCATAAGCCGAACAGACCAAAGTACGGAGTAAGAAAATCAACAAAATCAGCTCCAAACTTACCTCTTAATTCACCTTCAACAAGCATAGCTTGAGCTAAAAGCGTAGAGAGAAAAAAAAGAATAGAAGCTATAAAAATTTGTGCTTCTCTAAAGTCAAACTTTGCGTTTTTATATAAAAAATAGATAGGAATGAGCATAATAAAAAGATACACAAACGATATGTACCCAAAAAACAGTTGATTATATGAAGCAAATATAGAACCGTAACTTCCCATGAGTTCGCTATCGCCAAAGATAGTTGAAACACCTAAATAGATAAAAACGCCGAAGATAATGATAAAAAAAGTCTCTTTCAAATTATGTTGCCTTTAAAAATGTTTGTAATTATAGTGAAGTATAGCCAAAAATGTTCTAAGGGCATCATTAAAGAGAGTAAAATTATAGATAATTAACTAAACTAAGCTGAGAGACCCTGCCAACTGTTGAAAGCATCGCTTCATAATTCAGAGTTAACTGCGTTAGCTCTAATGATGCTTCTGCTAAATCAGTGTCTATAACTGATGAGCGGAGAGTCATGGTGCTTATTTCAAGTAATTGTGTACGTTCTAATGAATTTGTAAGTGTATTAGAGTGTGCTCCAACAATTGCATGTGACCTTGAAACATGCTCAGATAAGTCATCCATCATAGATATAGCGTTTTCAATTCCTACATTACGAATAGCACCCTGTTCGCTATCTGGATAGTTTTTATGGTTTTCAACAGCATTAATCATCGCATCCACAGTTTTGAAAAAATCTGTTTTTGGATCTCTTATGGTTAGTGCATTGTTACTATTAAAAGAGATAACAGAAGCGGGCGCACCAAAATCACCACTATTTGAATCATATAGAGAAACTGTAGCTTGAGTATCAACAGAACTTAAGTCACCAAACTCTATCTTTCCGTCGTAACTAAGATATGTATCACCAGAAAACTTTGACCTAGCTATAGCTGCATCATACTCTGCCTCGGTGTTGGCGATTGGTAAATTAGCTGTCGTTACCATATTTACAACATCCATTAATTGCTGATACGTAACATCATCAGCAGGAGTTGCTACTCTTGGTGTCTCCATATTAAAAATATCATAAGTGGTCCCACCTATAGTAAAAGTTGAACCTGCTGCCAAAAAATCTATATCCACATCATAAGCAGTACCACTAATGGTAGTTCCTACTAATTTGAAAGTTGTTCCATCCAAGGTATCATCTGCTGTGGAAGCAGTCCCTTTAGATATATCAGCCACCTCTGATATTTTAGTAGATGCCGTTGCAAATGAGTTATCCTCTTTAATTATTTGAGATATATTTGATGATAGTTTTGATGCATCTTTTGTAAATTCTGTTCTATCATACAAAATGCCATTTATATTTGAAGCTGCGCCTGTTGCAGGCAAGAAAGATGATTTTACAAACTCTTTAACATGCAGAGGGTTTGAAACAGCTGGCGGAGTCGGATTTATAATCTCAAGAAAATTTGTTTCTCCCGAGTCCAGATTATCTATCTGCCCTGCATTTGCTCCATAAAAAGCATCATCAATATCTGCCAGGTCATTGCCATCAGTTCTATCAAAATCTACTGCGCCAACCATATGAAAATCAAGCTTGGATGATCCGCTAAGTTTATCCTCTATAACGATCTGTCCATGGGGATTCATACTAACGTTCACAAGCTTCAAATTTGGTGTGTTTCCGTAGGCTTTCCCAATCTCTTCTAAAAGTGCATCTATCTTGTCATCGTCTTGCATCTGAATCTTTTGATTAAAGGCAGTACCATCACTTTTTACACCTCTAAGGTAGAAGTAGTGATCATTTGCTGTAACTGATGTATTGTCAGTGTCACCCATCATATCACGTATAGTATCATTTGATGTGATGATTTTATCAACACCTCCAGCAGCTGGATTTGTAAAGTCAGGATATAAAGAGGTTAAGTTTTTATTTACAACATTACTTGTAACTTCACGTTTAACAAGTATCTCTTCTCCTAGGAATAGATCAGCACCAGTTAGGTTGTATTGCTGTTGTGAATTGGAACCTAAAAAGGCATTCATAGAGACATCATTACCCTGATAGACACCATTAGCATCTATAGGCTTAGTGTCTACTGCTGAACCAGAGAAAAGGTATTGTCCATTGATAGAGGTGTTAGCAAGATTCATCAAGTGTTTTTCCAAACCTCTAAGTTCGGCAGCAAGTGCATCTCTAGAAGCATCGCTGTTAGCATCATTTGCAGCGTTTATAAGAAGAGTTCTCATTCTGGTTAATGAGAGATCAAAGTCATTTAAAATAACATCTGTCTGGTTAGAGACTTTATAACCACTCTCTGTACTCTGTTTAATTTGACCAAGCGAGACTATTTCATTATCAAGTCTCATAGTTTCAGTAAAAGTAGCTATATCATCACTTGCATATTGTATCTTAAGCCCAGATGCAATCTGTTTATTAACATCAAAAAGCTTTTTGCTTAATTTTGAGTCGTTGTTGCCATAAAGGCTTTCGTAGTACATACTAGACGTAACACGCATCATGCACCTCCGTAAAAAATGTTTATTTATTCAATTATTTACTAAATTTCTTAGCAATAAAAGTTCCATATCACTACATCGGCTAAATGTTATTTACTTTTAAGCAATAACGCACTATTATTTCACTCTTCGTGCCAGAGTGATGGAATGGTATACATAGCGGATTCAAAATCCGCCGCCTCACGGCTTAGGGGTTCAAATCCCCTCTCTGGTACCACCTAACAATCAACAATAAAACTTTACGCTTGGCTTGGATTTTTTGCTACAGCTGAACGTACATCTTCATTTTCATCTTCACGTAGCTTATTCAGCGCTTCAATCGGAGTACTTGGATTTACTGCAACTGATGCTCGAACGTTCTCATCTTCACTTTCACTATAACTGTTTAGCAGTTCTTCGGGTGTGTTTGGGTTTCCAGCAATCCAGTACGAAAAGTCACTGTCCTTACTTAACTCGACTAAAACCTCTACTGGTGTATTGAGATGTTCGGCAACGAACTGTTTTACAATAGGAGTTTCGTCTTTACTTAATTTAACTAATGTCTCTGCTGACGTATTTAGATGTGCGGCTACTCGAACACGAACAAAAGGGTTTTCATCTGCACTTAAACTATTTAAAGTTTCGGCAGATGTGTTTTCATCTTGAACTAATGCTAATGTTTCAGGGGTTATCATATTTACTACCTTAAATTATTTAGCGAATTGTATCTTGAATATCTTAAAAAAAGTAATACTATTGCATCTCTTTTTTAAATATTAAACTATAAAATATTTCAAAATGGGGCTTTAAGTGAATTTACAATACCATATACTATAATAAATGCAAAGGGATATATACAAGTTCATGGATTCAATGATTGATATAGAGTTTAAAGTAACACCAT
>JANTGV010000183.1 GCA_024762745.1 Sulfurimonas sp.
AACTGAGATTGTTGAAGAGGTGGAAGAGGAAGAGTATGACTATATGAACGAAGAGCCTCTAGAAGATGAGTTCGAGTATGAAGAGGAAGAACACGACTATTGTGATTAAAAACTTTTCATGATTGACCTCCCTATAAACGCAGTCTTAGAAGATATAAAAAGTAGACTTGCTTCAAACGAAACACTTATTCTTCAAGCACCTCCCGGTGCGGGAAAGAGTACTCGTGTTCCCATCTCCTTACTTGATGAACCTTGGTTAGAAGAGAAGATGATAATCATGCTCGAACCTCGTCGAGTCGCAGCTAGAATGGTGGCAACTCAGATGGCAAAACTCTTAGGTGAAGAGTTGGGTCAAAGAGTGGGATATCAGGTGAAAATGGACAGCCTCTACTCAAAAGAGACAAAGGTTTTAGTAGTTACTGAGGCTATCTTAGTCCGCATGCTTCAAGCTGATGAGACTTTAGCAAAAGTAGCACTTATCATCTTTGATGAGTTTCATGAGAGAAGTATTTATAGTGATCTGTCTTTAGCGTTTTCTCTTCAAGTTCAAGAGTTAATCCGTGATGATCTGAAAATCCTGATAATGTCAGCAACCCTAAACGCAGAGAAGCTCGTAGAGCTTTTGGGTGATGTTCCTGTTATAACATCTCGGGGAAAAACTTATGAGGTTGAGAATATTTATCTTGACATCAAAACAAAACAGCCAGATTCAAGAACCACTAATCTACTGGCACTTAAAACCATACTTCATGCAGCCAAATATGATGAGGGTGACATACTTGTCTTTTTACAAGGTGTAAAAGAGATACGAAACTTACAAAATGTTCTGAATGAATCTTTAAACAGTAGCGATATAGCCATTTTTCCTCTCTACTCAGCTCTTAGTAAAAAAGAGCAGGACTTAGCACTGCTTCCATCAAAAAAAAGAAAAATCATCCTTGCAACAAACATCGCACAGACCTCTTTAACTATAGAGGGGGTTAAAGTAGTAGTTGATTCTGGTTTAGAAAAACTCTCGCGTTTTCACTACTCAAACGCGATGAATCATCTTGATACTGCGTTTATCTCTAAAGACTCAGCGACTCAAAGGTCTGGTCGTGCAGGGCGTATGAGTCATGGAAAGTGTTACCGACTTTGGCACGAGAACAAAGTGTTAGTTCAGTCTACCAAACCTGAACTTCTTCGTTCTGACCTGAGTTCACTTCTACTTGACTTGGCTTTGTGGGGAGTGGAAGAGTTTGATGAACTCCAGTGGTTAGATATACCGAGTAAAGAAGCGCTAGCTGAGACGAAAGAGCTTTTAAAAGAGCTTGAGATGTTGGATGAGAGATTTAAAATTACTGCGTTTGGAAGAGATGCAATAACTCTAGGTGTTCATCCAAGATTTGCCTACATGATACTCAAAGCAAATGAGATGGGTTACGCTTATGAAGCCTCTTTACTTTGTGCACTTTTGAGTGAGAAAGATATATTTAAAAACGTAGTTAGAGAGAGTGATTTGTCATTTCGGTTTATGCACCTTTATGAGAAAGATTTTGACTCTAGATATATTAATGTTTATCGTGCAAAAGAGGTGCTCCAACAAGCTAATTTTTTTCACACTAAACTGGGAAAGATTAAAAAGCCCGTAGTCAAAAAACAGAGTTTTAACTCAGATATCTTGGCTGTTCTTCTTCTATTAGCATATCCAGACAGACTCGCAAAACAAAGAGCCAAAAATGACAACAGATACAAACTCTCAAATGGAAAAGGGGCAATCTTGAATAAAGATGACTCTCTTTTTAACGAGGAGTATCTCGTAGTGGCAAATCTCAGTGCAAATGCAAAGGACTCTTTTATAAATCAAGCACTGCGTATATCTTTGAGTGATATAGAGGAGCACTTTGGTGTTTTGATGCAGAAGAGGGAGAGTATCTCTTACAACAAAGAGAGTAAGAAGTTTGAGATAAGAGAGAGTCTCTGTTTCTTAAACTTGGAACTCAGCTCAAAACCTGCACAACTCACTGCAAAGCATAACATGAAAAAACTTCTTTTAAATTTACTCAAAAAGGAAGGTTTAGGGTTCTTAACTTGGAGTAAAAAGTCTATATCTTTAAAACAGAGAGTAAACTTTTATAATACTCATCAAGATGTGAAACTGCAAAACTTCAGCGATGAGGGTTTAGTTCAAAAATTACACCTTTGGTTAGAGCCAAATTTATCTCAGGTGAAAACTGTTCAAGATTTAGAGAGCTTAGATATCTATCCTATGTTACTTGGACTCTTATCGTGGGAAGAGCAACAAGAGCTTGATAGACTCGTTCCTCTTACACTTAAAGTGCCAAGTGGTTCAAATATACAGATAGACTACAGCGATGCACAAAAACCATCTGTAAGTGTCAAAATCCAAGAGATGTTTGGCCTTGAAGTCACTCCAAGAGTTTTAAATGAGACAATTGCCTTGCAGATACAGCTACTCTCACCCGCAATGAGACCGATACAAATAACCTATGATTTAGAGAGTTTTTGGAAGAACTCTTATGAAGAGGTGAGAAAAGAGTTAAGAGGAAAGTATAAACGCCACTACTGGCCTGAAAATCCTTATGAAGCAGTAGCGACTAAAAAGACTAAAAAACATATGATGGATAGAGAGAAGAGATAGCTATTCTAGCAAATGGTTTTTATATCTTTCGTTCTATCCAATAATTTGGTTTTCTGTGAAGTTGCATAATAGCTAAAATAATAATTTCATTATCTTTTTGATAGTAGATTACTCCAAATGGAAAACGATTTGTTAAACATCTTCTCATCTCTCCATCCAGTTGTTGCCATGCAGTAGGAAACTCTAAAATTCTTTGAATTGTTCTTTGAACTTCGTAGGCGAACTCCGCACCAAGACCGTCTTTGCATTCTTGATAATAATCAACTGAAGCGTTTAATTCTGTTGCAGCATCTGGATGAAAAGAGTAGGTCATTTATGAATGAAGTCTTTGAGATATCTTTTGAAAAACTTCATCTCCATCGACTAATGTAACGGAATTTGATTCAATCTCTTGCTTTCTTTTGTTTATCTCTTTTATCCATAGTCTATCTATTTCACTGTTTAAAGGCGTAATACTGGTTAATATTTTATCAACAATTTTAGCTTTTAAATCTATTGGTAAAATATCTATTTCCTCAAAAAGTTCATCTTGTTTTAAAGCTGTCATAAGAAACTCCAATATCTAAAATACACGCTATTATATCAAATTTAAAGAAAATATAGTTTTTCCTCGTCTTATTCTGTTTAGTCCATATTATTTTTATACTAACTAGAATTTAAACTGCATTCTCATCGAGGATGATGGGAAGGTAAAATATTTCTTTTCAATGTTTTGTTATGTTATATTTACTTTTTATATTGACTCAATGCTTCTTCAATTTCCTGTGATCTTTTATCAACATAGTCTTCTAAAGTTTCCTTAGTTCTTATGTCAGAATCTTTTAGTTTTACTTTTTTTTGCACTAGTAGAGAAATAAGAAAAAATGGTATAACAATAAACACTAAACTAAGCAACCAAATTATAAATTCTAGTAGCCTATCCATGTCAGCAAAGTTAAAACTAAATCCCCAAAGCATATAAAAAATAAGTATTGAAAAAATGATTTTAAATATGCTTATGTTTCCCATGTTCCACCACTAGATAATTATTTATTCAGA
>JANTGV010000184.1 GCA_024762745.1 Sulfurimonas sp.
GCACTCAATCGTTCTTGTACGTGGTGGTCGTATTAAAGATTTACCTGGTGTTAAGTATCACATTGTTCGTGGTGCCTTAGATACTGCTGGTGTTGCTAACCGTATGGTTGCTAGATCTAAATACGGAACTAAGCGTCCTAAAAAATAATCTACGATTATTATTTTAGAAACAACGATTTAATTAAAACGTAACCCGAACAAAGTCCGGATTACTACGTTAACACTAGGTTCTCTTCAGCAGAGGGCTCGCGAAACTAGTTTCGCTTTAAAAGAAAAGTGTATGAGAGCTGATAAAAACATTGAGTATTAACCTTTTGGGTTAAGAAGAGATGACAGAGAACATATATTCTCTGAGTAAATTTGAAAAATAATTGAAGGAAAAACAATGAGAAGAAGAAAAGCTCCCGTTCGTCCAGTTATGCCAGATCCAGTTTATGGAAGCAAAATACTGACGAAATTTATTAACAAAGTAATGTTAGATGGTAAAAAATCTACAGCTGAAAAAATTATCTACAGTGCAATGGATATCATTAGTGCTAAAGGTGAAAAATCAGGAATAGATACATTTAATGAAGCTATTGAAAATATTAAACCAATAATTGAAGTAAAAAGTCGCCGTGTTGGTGGTGCTACTTATCAAGTTCCAGTAGAAGTACGCCCAGTGCGTCAGCAGTCTTTAGCTATTCGTTGGTTAATCGATGCTGCACGTAAAAGAAACGAAAGAACTATGGCTGAGAGATTAGCAAATGAGTTCATGGACGCTGCAACTGATAAAGGTTCAGCCTTCAAGAAAAAAGAAGACACATACAAAATGGCAGAAGCTAATAAAGCATTTGCTCATTACCGTTGGTAATCTTTAAGTAATTAAGTTGGACTATCCTAACCTTTTAGGTTGGGGCTCCTTTATTGACCTCTTTTATAAACAGATATACAGATATTTATTTATAAAAGAGGTTCAACTCTAGAAAAAACAAATATAAGGCATTTAACAGATGGCTAGATCACATAAACTAAACGACGTTAGAAATATTGGTATTGCTGCACATATTGATGCAGGTAAAACTACAACTACAGAAAGAATTCTTTTCTATACTGGTGTTGAGCATAAGATTGGTGAGGTACATGATGGTGCTGCAACTATGGACTGGATGGAGCAAGAGCAAGAGCGTGGTATTACAATTACTTCAGCTGCAACTACTTGTGAATGGCAAAAGAAACAAATAAATATTATAGATACTCCGGGTCACGTTGACTTTACAATTGAAGTTGAACGTTCTATGCGTGTACTTGATGGTGCTGTTTCAGTGTTCTGTGCTGTTGGTGGTGTTCAACCTCAGTCAGAAACAGTTTGGAGACAACGTAACCGTTATAAAGTTCCATCAATTGTTTTCGTAAACAAGTATGACAGAACTGGTGCTGACTTCTACGAAGTTGAAAGACAAATTAAAGAGCGTCTTAAAGGAAATCCAGTGCCTATCCAATTACCAATTGGTGCGGAAGCTGATTTTGAAGGTGTTGTGGACCTTGTTAAAATGAAAGAGATTGTTTGGGATGCTGAAGCTGCTATGGGTTCTGCTTACCATACACAAGATATTCGTGATGATATGATGGAAAAAGCTGAAGAGTACCGTGAACAGATGATCGAAGAGATATCTTCTGTTGATGGTAACGAAGAGCTAATGGAAAAATTCTTAGAAGGTGAAGAGATTTCTGAAGAAGAGATTATGGCAGGAATTAAAGCAGCTACTCTTGCTATGCATATTGTTCCAATGACTGTTGGTACTGCATTTAAAAACAAAGGTGTTCAAACTTTACTTGATGCCGTTGTTGCATATCTTCCTTCACCAGTTGAAGCAGAAGCAATCCGTGGTACATTAATGGATGATGAAGAGCAAGAAGTTGTTGTTGAGTCAACTGATGATGGTGATTTTGCTGCACTTGCATTTAAAATTATGACTGATCCATTTGTTGGTGTTTTAACTTTCATCCGTGTTTACCGTGGTTCATTAGAATCAGGCTCATTCGTTCACAACTCTACTAAAGATAAGAAAGAGAGAGTTGGTCGTATTGTTAAAATGCACGCTATTAAACGTGAGGAAGTTAAAGAGATTTACGCTGGTGAAATCGGTGCTGTTGTTGGTCTTAAAGCAACTACCACTGGTGATACTTTATGTACAGGTGAAGAGAAAGTTGTTCTTGAGAGAATGGACTTCCCGGATCCGGTTATCTCTGTTGCAGTTGAGCCAAAAACAAAAGCTGACCAAGAAAAAATGGGTATCGCTCTAGGTAAATTAGCTGCAGAAGATCCATCTTTCCGTGTTGCTACTGATGAGGAAACAGGTCAGACTATTATCTCAGGTATGGGTGAATTACACCTTGAAATTCTTGTAGATAGAATGAAAAGAGAATTCTCTGTTGAAGCTGAAGTTGGTGCTCCACAAGTTTCTTACCGTGAGTCTATCAAAGAAGAAGTACAACAAGAGTATAAATATGCTAAACAATCAGGTGGTCGTGGTCAGTTCGGTCATGTATACCTTACTGTGAAGCCAGGTGAACCTGATACTGGTTTTGTTTTCCATAATGAAATCAAAGGTGGAGCTGTTCCAAAAGAGTATATTCCAGCTGTTTCTAAAGGTTGTGAAGAGGCTATGCAAAATGGTGTTCTTGCAGGATACCCAATGGAAGATGTTGATGTAACTCTTTATGATGGTTCTTACCACGATGTTGACTCGAATGAGATGGCATTTAAACTTGCTGCATCAATGGGATTTAAAGAAGCTTGTCGTAAAGCTGGAGCTGCAATACTTGAGCCAATGATGAAAGTTGAAGTTGAAGTTCCTGAAGAGAATATGGGTGATGTTATTGGTGACCTTAACAGACGTCGTGGACAGGTTAACTCTATGGGTGATAGAGCTGGAAACAAAATTGTTGATGCTCATGTACCTCTAGCTGAGATGTTTGGCTACTCAACTGATCTTCGTTCTGCTACTCAAGGTCGTGCTACATACTCTATGGAGTTTGATCACTACGCTGAAGTACCAAGAAATGTATCTGAAGAGATTCAGAAAAAGAGAAACGGTTAATCTTTAACCTCTCTTGTAATACTTCCAGCAGGAAGTATTACTCCTCATATAATTCTTTCTTTTATTTTTTTCTTTTTATAAAATTTACTATATAGCTAAATAGAGCTCTAAAGAAGTAGAGTATTAAATATGCTATAAAAGTATATAGTAGTGGATGAATGTAGTTTTCATGTTCTTGCATTAGGCCTAGTCTGATCGTTGGATCACTTAACATATCCGGATGTATTAAAAATATTAGTATAGTTAGTAGTGCTGTGTATATTGTAAGTTCTTTTTTAAATATATTAATCATAGTGCCGATTTTAACATTATTATTCTGATATAATTACAAAAAAATAATTTGTGGGCAGTTTTATGAAAAAATTTATCATTATGTCTCTTTTAGCAACAATCTTAATAAGTGAAGAAGTTGATGTTAATAATACAATAGCAACTGACGTAAATATAACAAATAGTGTAGATGAAAAAGTTGTTAAGTATCCTAAGGTTTATAATGCATTAGGTAATATTATATATGGAAGCGTTGACAAAATAGAGAGGCTAAAGAGTATAGAACTCTTTGAGAGTTTTAGTGAAAAAATAGATAAT
>JANTGV010000185.1 GCA_024762745.1 Sulfurimonas sp.
AAACTCTGAACATATATAAACTCGCATATATCTTTTAGCGCTACATACTGTTCACTACCAGGAACTTGAAGTTCTATCTCGTTTATAGAACTGATATCTTTATTTATATTACTTTGAAGCCGTATACGAATGAGACCATTTGCATTGAAAAGCTTTCCATATTCACCCTTTAAATAATATGCCCGTAACTCACTTGAGACTATCTCTTCATTAAAACCTATCTCCTGTCCATATCTATTGACTCTTAATTTTAACTCTTTTTCTCCAATATCTGCATCATCGGAGATGTTGAATACGCCCTCAATTCCAGCTAAGTCATCTTTTAAATCAGCCAAAGCCTCTATGATATTATTATTATCTTTTATGCCTAAACTTATCTCAATATCATGTGCGACAACCCCAGCTCCAGGAACTTTTGTTACAAGCTCCTCATATACTAGTTTATCCTTCTCTTTGATATTTTCTTCATCTTTTAAAAGCTCTTTGATGTCCTTAGCAATGAGTTTGGCATCTTTTGTTCGACTTTTAACTTTAGCATCATATTCTGGAGAGAGATATGGACTTATATAAGTATCAAAAAAGTTCACAGGCTCTCTTTCATGAAGATCTATAAAGATATGGAACATATTCTCCCCAACTTCTGCCCTGTTTTTAGCATCTAGTTTAAAGCCTATGACAGAAGTAACAGAAGCCACATCATCTTTATTTAAATTCTCAAGTAAAATATTTTCAAGCTTGCTTACTATCTTCTCTGTCTCAGTAAGCTCGTTATTTATATTTACCTTTCCATACACATATATCTGTGTGGTGTCAAAATCTGGAAAAAGTTGAAACTTTGAGTTTTTCACCATTACAGTCGTCAAAGAAAGAATAGTAATAACAATCACTAAAAGAGAAGTAACTTTTCGTCTAAACACAAAGTGAAGAACCTTGCTATAAAGTCTATACATTTTTTCCCAAAATCTTTTTGTAAAACTGCCCTCTTTTGAGACCTTTAAAAAATCATGCGCATGCAGTGGTAGAAAATAGAATGCTTCAAAGAGCGACGAGAGTAGCAATACTGTAATCATAATAGGAATTATTTTTATAAACATTCCCATCTCACCCGTCATCAAAAGCATAGGTAAAAACGCAAAAACTGTCGTAAGAGTAGCCGTTAAAACAGCTGGAAACATCTCTGTAGCACCAACGATTACAGCCTCTTTTCTCTCCATACCCTCCTCTAGGTGTCTATAGATATTCTCAGCTACAACTATAGCCTCATCAACAAGCATTCCCAAAGCTATTAATGCCCCTAAAAGAGAGAGCATGTTGAGACTGTTGCCAAGGATTTCAGTAGTTATAAGCCCTATCATAAAACTTACAGGTATCCCTATAGCCACAACAAAGGCAATACCTCTATTTATAAAGATAAGCATTGCAAGAAACACAAGCATAAGTCCAAAGACAATGTTTGAAAAAACAGTATTTAAACGGTTTTTAATCCATACGGAAGTATCTGTATATATGCTATAGTTTAGATTTGGATGCTTTAGCTCTTGAGCTTTTAACAACTCTCTTATATCTCTTACTAAAGCAATCGAATTTCCCTCTTTACTTTTTGAAACATTTATAGAGACGTTTCTTACACCATTATAATGGGAAAGTTCAACCTCGTCACTGAGTTTAAATGAGACATCGGCAATATCTCCAATACGCAACTTGACACCACCAACACCTATAACGGTATCTTCTATGTCTTTCTTGTTTTTTTCACCATTATAGGTAGATATATAGAGGTGATGTGCTTTTTGTTTGATTGTCCCTACTGGAAAAATAGAACTGATATTTCGTATAGCAGATATAACCAAGGCAGGTTGAAGTCCATATGCCTTAATTTTTTCATTATTGAGTTTAATATCTAACTCTTCATCCGCATCACCACGAATAGAGACCTCACTTAAATCTTTAAACTGTGTAAGTTCACTCTTAAGTTCTTCAGCGCGTTTGAGCAACTCCTGTTTTGGAACATCGCCAGCTAAGGCTATAAGAACTAAAGGAAAAGCGTGAACATTGATCTTAGCAATCGGTTCATTCATATCAGCAGGCAGATCTTTTTTAACTGATGCGACAACATCCTTAACATCATTAAGAACATTGATATTATCTGAACCTGTTTTTATATCAGCCAAAATACTAAAAGAACCATTTTTTATGCTTGTCACTATCTCTTCAAGTTCATCAATATTTTGAAGGTCGTCCTCTATAGTCTGAACAACCATCTTATCAAGTACATCAGCAGAAGTTCCAACATATCCACCGGTGATAGATATTTTATCCATATTCATCGGAGGAAAAATCTCTTTTGGAATATTCAAATATGCAAAAATGGAAAGCACAAGAATAAAAGTGAGTAGTATGTGGTTTAAAAGTGGTTTTTTTATTGAAAACTCTATAAACTTACGAATCATTATAGTTCCTAAAAAAGTGTGTCAAGTATCTGGTTTTTAAACTTTATAGACTCAACGGATGCACTGATAATCTTATTCTCTTCTTTGAGAGTATCATACTCAATTTTGAGTTTGGAAATATCTCTACTTTTAAAGTAAATCTGCTGTTGAATATAAATTTTAGGAAAAAGTACCATTGCAACAAAACTCATAGTCAAAATAATGTACAAAAAATAGGTAAAATCGAGTCTTTTTTGAGGTGTAAGTACAGAATCAACCTCTTCTAAAAGTTCATTTTTTTCGCTCATGACAAATCCATCTTAAAAACTCTCATTTTAGCACTTCTACTTCTGACATTCTCTCTCAACTCATCATCATCCGCCATAAGAGGTTTTTTAGTCAGGACTTTACCAAGCTGATGATTATTACCGCATGTACAACGCATAGCTTCGGCTGGGCATATACAGGACTTTGACCAAGCTGAAAAAGTCTGTTTGACTATACGGTCTTCGAGCGAATGAAAAGAGATAATAGCGATTGTTGCTTCAGGGAGTCTTGCGTTTTCTAAACTAGCAAGAAGTGATTTAAGCTCTCCAAGTTCATCATTGACCTCTATGCGAATCGCTTGCATTAGAAGTGTTGCTGGATGTATCTTTTTACCTCTTGGCATATGCTGTTTTAGTGTATCGCCAAGCTCTTTTGCTGAAGAAAATGGACGATTTTGAACTATCTCAGATGCAATTTTTTTATAGTTTCTTAACTCACCGTATTCAAGTAAAATAGTCTCAAGTTCTGATTTTGAATACTCATTAACTACATTTGAAGCTGTTAAAGGAGCATCTTTATCCATACGCATATCAAGATTATCACTTTCATAAGAAAATCCTCTCTCTTTTTGATCAAGCTGTAATGATGAAACACCAATATCTGCTAATACACCCTTTATCTCTTCTGCGTTTACCTCTGTTAAAATATTCTTTATGACAGATGAGAAACGTCCTTTTCTAATACTTACCCTCTCTCCAAACGCAGCTAATCTCTCTTTTGAGAATTCTATTGCCGTCTGGTCTTGATCTATAGCTATAAGTTTAATATTCGGATTAGCTTCTAGTATCATTGATGAGTGTCCACCATAGCCCATAGTACAGTCGATTATTACACCACTCTCTATATCTTTAAAAGTATCAATAACTTGCTTATATAGAACTGGTATATGTGGAATGTCTTGCAATTATGAC
>JANTGV010000186.1 GCA_024762745.1 Sulfurimonas sp.
TGCGCATGCTTACCGCCTCTTTACTAAACTCAAATCAAAAATGAGCTTATCATAGTATATAGATATTTCATTGTTTTTCCTTAATATGAAGACTTCTCTTGAAGTTGTTTTATTATTTCAAGTTGTCTATGTGAGGCAAAAGGCACTAGAGACTTTTCTATACTTGAGGTAGGCTCAAGGTGAACAATGAGTTTAAACTGATCAGCAACAGGGATAATCTTAGCAACATGACCTAAAAATTCTTCTTCTGTGTTTAAGAGTGTTGCATATATTTTTAATTCAGAGTCTATTTCAATATTATAAAGATGATTGACATAGAGGACAAAAGTGGTAATAGAAACAGTATCCAACTCTTCAGGAATCTGCGTTTTACCCAGTTTAATCAATACTCCTATCTTCTCTTCTAATTGTACATGTATATTTCTGCGATCTAGTGGTGAACTTTCTACTTTATTGAAGTATTCTAAAACAACATGATTCTTATTATTGTCTACGCTTTTTACTTTTGCTTTAAAATTTGGTTTTTGAGGCATCTCAATATAAATAGTGTCATTATAGTTTAAAGATATGGCGGATATTTTTCTAATTTTTAGAGTCATCTCTTGTTCAGTAATTTTTATAATCTTTGCAGAAGATGTTAAGGGTATTTCCAAGTAGTAATTGGTAACAGGTAAGGTCTTTTTGTCCTCTTTGTATCGTTTCATAAGAGAGAGGAAAGAGACCTGCTCTTTTAAACGCTTTTCCTCTTGCTTATTAACCATATTGTCATCTATAATCATCTCTTGAGTATAATCTTGAAGATTGTTAAGTAAAACTTCACCGCGCTCAATAATTGTATCGGAAGTGTCTTTTTCATGTAGGAGTATAACTGCAGCATTGACATCTATCGTATCACTATTTGGTGCTGATGATACAATATTATTTACCTGACCAACGAGTTCTTTTGAGTTTTCCAATGTCAAAGTATTGTTTAAAACGGCAAAACGAGTAGAGTCTATACGTGCTACACCTTCTTGATGGTAAGTTTGTATAGAGTCCGCTATATTCTTTATAAGTTGTTCGCTCTCTCCTTGTGTATTTTGCTCACTATATAAATTAAAACCTTTAAGCTCAATCATTAAAATTTTTAAATTACTCTCTTTTACCTGACTTAATTTATTTTCAATGAGTTTTTCAAAGCCTCTTAAATTATCAAGTCCAGTTAACGAGTCTTTATATGCTATATTGGTAAGGTTTTTAATATTGTTTTGCTGTTCCGTAATATTTTCAAGAGTAAAAGCAAAATCATTTTTTTCACCTACTTTAGTTATTTTCATTTGTATTATAGATGTCTTATTGGTAATATGGTCAAAAACTTTTGCTTTGCACTTTCCTTGGTGATGTTCAACTATTTGTGTTATCCATTTGTTATAATCTCCATTCTGAAAGAGAGTATTGTAAAAGTCTACATTTTTTATAAAGCTCAGAGGAGCTTTGAATTTATTTTTATACTCTTCCATGTTGTGAACACCAGTTGTCAAGTATAAGGCTTTATTCGCAATATAAAGATGGTTACTACGAAGCTTAAATATAATATTGTCCTGAGTGTCGAGAATAGTTTGTAAACGACTAAGATAGTTTTTAAGATGTAACTCTTTTTGCTGATTCACATTTAACTTGGTTCTTAAAGTATCAAAGTTCTCTAGTACTCCAGTTAGATTTGTATCAAATATTTTTAACACTTGTTTCATTGATGTTGTGTCATTTGAAAAGTTTGGGTATTTGTCTAGAAGGTTATTGAAGATTATAACGCGGAGAGTTATACAGATTGTTAGGATCTCCTCAGATTTTATATTTTTTTTCAACATTAAACCAACAAATTTATTCATGATTGGACAGTCTCTCATCTCTTTTTTTCCATGCATGATATTAACGGCATGAGATATAATTCCCACCGCATATTTTGTTGAAAATTTAGAGAGACTAATTTTATGGTTTTTAAAAATATCTACAGTCTTGTCGTCTGATATCCATTGATTGATTATACTTTGAGTGTGTTCTTCTAACCAGCTTCCAATACTGTACATTTTACCCATCTGTAATACTCCTTCCTGATAGAACAGATTTTATTTTAATTGACGTATAAAATAGTAGTTAATATGCTAAATTGTATCTGTTATAAACTTTATTAAATCTTTAATTATTATATCACAAAATTATGATAAGCTGTAATCCCTTTTTTGTTTAATGTAAAAGTGTATTTATGCTACAATTTTACCAACAATTATTAAGGAAATATCCACATGCAATTCTCTGCACCCCTCAAATCAAACTCAAAAAAAATCATGTTACTCGGTTCGGGTGAACTCGGAAAAGAAGTAGTTATTGAAGCTCAAAGATTAGGGCTTGAAACAGTAGCTGTAGATAAGTATGAAAATGCTCCGGCTCATCAGGTAGCACATCGTGCATATGTGGTAGATATGCAGAATAAGGATGCTCTTTTAGAGATTATTCGTAAAGAGAACCCTGATTATATTTTACCTGAGGTGGAAGCACTCTCAATCGCAGCACTCATAGATGCTGAAAAAGAGGGATTTAATGTGATTCCAAACGCAGATGCAGTCAATAAAACGATGAATAGAAAAAATATTCGTACTTTTGCGGCAGAAGATTTAGCTCTTAAGACGGGTCCATACAAGTTTGTAACTACTCAAGATGGTCTGTTAGAAGCTGCAAAAGAGTTAGGATTTCCTGTAGTTATAAAGCCTGTTATGTCTTCATCAGGACATGGGCAAAGTATAGCAAGAAGTGAAGCGGATATACCGGCTTCATGGGAAGAGGCAAAAGAGGCTCGTGGAGATGCAAGTGAGTTAATTGTTGAGGCATTTGTAGATTTTGATTATGAGATTACGCTCTTAACAGCACGTAATGGAAAAGAGACAGTTTTTTGTGAACCGATTGGACATGAACAGCGTGATGGAGACTATGTATTTTCATGGCAGCCTATGCAGATGAGCCAAAAGGCTTTAGAGAATGCTCAGGATATAGCTAAACGTATAACAGATGGTCTGGGCGGACAAGGAATTTTTGGTGTTGAACTTTTTGTGAAAGGTGATGAGGTTTACTTCTCAGAAGTGAGTCCACGTCCACACGACACAGGAATGGTAACACTGATAACACAGTCACAGAGTGAATTTGCTCTTCATCTTCGTGCTGTTCTAGGGCTTCCTCTTGGATTTACTTTTTATGGTGATGGTGCATCTGCTGCGTTTAAGAGTGAAGCTCATAACTATGCACCTGTAGTAGATGTTGATGACTCTCTTTTTACAGACAACTCTTTTGTGAGAGTCTTCTCTAAACCAGAAGCTCATAAGGGTAGACGTCTTGCAGTGGCTCTTGTTTTTGACAAGGTTGAAAAAGCACTAGAGCAATCTCGTGAGTTGATTAAAAAGATTAAGGACGTTTAGTTTGAAGATTGTTTTACTTGACGCTCTTACTTTTGGAGATAGTGATTTAAGTGGATTTGAGAGTTTTGGAGAGCTTGAAGTTTTTCAAACTACCTCTGCTGATGAAGTGCAAACACGAATAACTAACTGTGATGTTATTGTTACTAACAAGGTCGTTATAACTGATGAGCATATGAAAAACACTCCTTCATTAAAACTTATCTGTATTGCGGCAA
>JANTGV010000187.1 GCA_024762745.1 Sulfurimonas sp.
CATACAGTCAGGAGCAGCAACAACTACATCAAAGTTGAAGATTCCCTCTTTGATTTGCGCAACTAAATCATCAGTTCCGACTATATCAGCGCCAGCAGCCTTAGCTTCATCAGCTTTAGCACCTTTTGCAAATACTGCAACACGAACAGTCTTACCAGTACCATGTGGAAGAACAATCGCACCACGAACCATTTGGTCAGCATGACGAGGATCTACATTTAAGTTCATTGCAATCTCAACAGTCTCGTCAAATTTTGCACTTGTTAAACCTTTTACAGTTTCTGAAGCTTCAGCTACACCGTAAGATTTTGTACTGTCTACTTTCTCTAATAATTGTTTATATCTTTTACTCATTTTCAAATTCTCCATTTAAATTCTGCCACAAAGTTTCAGATCACTGTGGTCGATGATCTATTTTGCAGACTAGTCTACTATATCAATACCCATTGAACGAGCTGTTCCAGCAATAGTATTCGCAGCCATATCTTTATCGTCTGTGTTTAAATCAACAATTTTACGCTCAACAACTTCCATCAATTGCGCTTTAGTCAATTTTGCTACTTTGTTTTTAAGTGGGTTGTCTGTACCCTTCTTAATGTTTGCAGCTTTCATTAATAATGCTGATGCTGTTGGTTGTTTTGTTTCAAAAGTAAAACTTCTATCTGTATAAACAGTAATAACAGTAGGTACTTTAAAACCCATTAAGTCTTTTGTTTTTTCATTAAAAGCTTTAGTAAACTCCATGATATTAACACCACGTTGTCCTAGTGCTGGTCCTACTGGTGGTGCAGGGTTTGCTTTACCAGCATCGATTTGTAGCTTGATGTAACCATCTATTTTCTTTGCCATTTTATTTCCTTTGTTTAAATTAAATTATTTTTTCAACTTGTGTATATGAGATATCTACAGGAGTAGCTCTACCGAAAATTGAAACATTAAGTTTTAGAGTTCCATGCTCTAAATCATACTCATCTACAGTTGCCGTAAAGTTCGCAAATGGACCATCAATAATACGAACAGTCTCACCATTGTCAAAAAATACTTTTGGCTTAGGCGCTGCACGGTTATTTACACGATCTAAAATTACATTAATATCGTGATCACTCAGAGGAGTAGGAGTGTTCCCTTCTCCAATGAAACCAGATACTTTTGGTATAGATTGAATCATGTGTTGAATCTCAGTATTCAAGTCAATTTTTGCAAAAACGTACCCAGAGTATAGTGATCTCTCCGTTACTTTCTTTTTCCCGTCTTTAACTTCGATAACGTCTTCAGTTGGAACTATAACTTCCGTTATAAATTCTTGAAGTCCCATCTCTTCTATCATGTTAAAGATTGCATCTCTAACTAATCTATCGCTACCATAAGTCTGAATAGAGTACCATTGATGTGCCATTTTAACTCCTTAACCTAAGATAGCTGTCATAATTGATGACATCATTAAATCAACTAAAGCTAAAAATGCAGCTATTACAGCAACTACAATAATTACTGCTATATATGCTTGTTTAACCTGTCCTTTAGTAGGAAAGATTACTTTTGTTAGCTCAGCTTTTGCGTTTCTAATATGTAGACCTAAATTCATTATCATTTCCTATATATACATTGATTATAAATAAAGCTCTGAAGCTCTACTGATAATAAATGTTGTGGCAGGCGTAGAGAGACTCGAACTCCCAACACCCGGATTTGGAATCCGGTGCTCTACCATTGGAGCTATACGCCTAAAAAGGATAAATCCCAAATATAAAAAGAGTCACCACACTTGCGCTTTACCCTCAAGGGGCACCTGGAGCGACGGTGGTGCCGGCATTTAATGCCAGAACTATATTTACAGTTTCATCTCTTTATGTACTGTGTGCTCTTTACAAAATTTACAGTATTTTTTTACTGAAAATTTCTCCGTATGAGTCTTTTTATTTTTTGTTGTGTGATAGTTACGTCTAGTACATTTTTCACAACCTAAGTGAATTGCTTCTCTCATGTTTATTTACCTTATAAAAGGATTTTGCATATTAGCCAGAGGCTAATTATGCAAGAATCTCAGCAACAACACCAGCACCAACTGTACGTCCACCCTCACGGATAGCGAAGTTAGTACCTTTTTCCATTGCAATTGGGTGAATTAACTCAGCAGTAATGCTTACGTTATCACCTGGCATAACCATCTCAGTACCTTCTGGTAAAGTGATTGCACCTGTAACGTCAGTTGTACGTACGTAAAACTGAGGACGGTAACCGTTAAAGAATGGAGTGTGACGACCACCCTCATCTTTACTTAATACATAGATCTCAGCAGTAAATTTAGTGTGAGGAGTAATTGAACCTGGTACACAAAGAACTTGACCACGCTCAACTTGATCTTTATCGATACCACGTACAAGGATACCAGCATTATCACCAGCTTCACCTTGATCCATCTCTTTACGGAACATCTCAATACCAGTTACTGTAGTTTTTTGAGTATCACGGATACCTACGATTTCGATCTCGTCTCCAAGCTTAACAACACCACGCTCGATACGACCAGTTACAACTGTACCACGGCCAGAGATTGAGAATACATCTTCAACAGGCATTAAGAAATCTTTATCAGTTTCACGAGTAGGCTCAGGAATATAAGCATCTACTTCAGCCATAAGCTTAAGAATTTTTTCTGACCACTCACCTAGAGTACCAGTTTTAGCTTCTTCAAGTGCTTTAAGAGCAGATCCAGCTACGATTGGAGTATCGTCACCTGGGAAATCGTATTGGTCAAGAAGTTCACGAATTTCCATCTCAACTAATTCCATTAACTCTTCATCATCAACCATATCTTCTTTATTCATGAAAACAACGATATATGGAACACCAACTTGCTTAGAAAGAAGGATGTGCTCACGAGTTTGTGGCATAGGACCATCAGCTGCAGAAACAACAAGAATAGCACCATCCATTTGAGCAGCACCTGTAATCATGTTCTTAACATAATCCGCGTGACCTGGACAGTCAACGTGTGCGTAGTGACGACTATCAGTCTCATACTCAACGTGTGAAGTAGCGATAGTAATACCACGCTCTCTCTCTTCTGGAGCGTTGTCGATCTGATCATAGTCCATAAGTTGAGCATCGTTGCTCACTGCTAATACTGCTGTAATAGCCGCTGTTAATGTAGTTTTACCGTGGTCAACGTGACCAATAGTACCGATGTTAACATGCGGTTTATTACGTTCAAATTTTTCTTTTGCCATAGTGTTTCTCCTATTTAAATTGTGAATTGAAACGGGATTATACCCAAAAATCATTCAATTATTGCTTAATTAAAACATAATTCTTATATTATGGAGCTCACGAGCGGATTTGAACCGCCGGCCTCTTCCTTACCAAGGAAGTGCTCTACCCCTGAGCCACGAGAGCATAAGAGATTATAACAAGCAATAATTGCATAATTCTTCTAAACATTAATATTAGTTCTTTTGTGATTAGAATACTATATAGATATTTATATAAAATTATATATAGTTGTATGAAGTAAGTATAAAAATTGTACTTCAGCTTCCAGAAAGTGAATAAATTCAATGGAGCGGGTGAAGGGATTCGAACCCTCGACAGCCTGCTTGGAAGGCAGGAACTCTAGCCACTGAGTTACACCCGCAGCTTCATTGATGG
>JANTGV010000188.1 GCA_024762745.1 Sulfurimonas sp.
ACACGCGCTAGTGAATATGCAATATTATCTCTTATACTTTTAGCAAAAGCCTCTTCACCACAAGATACTGAGACTCTTTCTATAAAACTTGGAGTCTCTAAAAGCTTTTTAGCAAAAGTACTACAGACTATGGCTAAAAAAGAGATATTAAAATCTTATAAAGGTGTCAATGGTGGTTTTATTTTAGCCCAAGACCCAAAAGATATTAATATGCTCGTAGTTATGTCATCTGTAGAGGGTAAAGCTCCAGCTGTTTTTGACTGTGCCTCTTCTGTAAATGACTGTCCATCCGAGAGAGCACATATATGTTCCATCTGGCCTTTTTTAAATAAACTTCAATGCAAGATAGATTCATTTTTAGCTGAGTTAACTTTAGCAGATATTCTAGAAGACTAGCTTTTGGCAAAAAAAATTACATTTAGACAGCAGGTTGGAACAACTCTCAACTTTCTTTTAGGACAGAAGGACTTAAGCGTTGTTCTTTTTGTAATGGCTATTCTAGCGATTATAATAGTTCCTCTTCCTTCTGAGTTTTTAGATGTACTTTTAACAATATCTTTGGCTTTGGCTGTTTTAATCCTACTCATCTCTCTTTATGTTCCTAAGCCAACTGACTTAACTACATTTCCAACTCTTATACTTATTCTGACACTATTTAGACTTGCTCTAAATATTGCCACTACAAGAATGATTTTAAGTCATGGACATGAGGGCAGCGAGAATGTCAGTAGTATTATTACCAGTTTTGGTAATTTTGTTGTTGGAGGAAACTATGTCATCGGTATTATTGTTTTCTCTATTTTAGTTCTTATAAACTTCATGGTAATTACTAAGGGCTCCACAAGGGTTGCAGAGGTAGCTGCCCGTTTTGTTCTTGATTCTATGCCAGGGAAACAGATGGCAGTTGATGCAGACTTAAACGCAGGTCTTATAGATGATGCAGAAGCAAAAAAAAGACGTGCTGAAATTTTACAAGACGCAAACTTTTATGGAGCTATGGATGGATCTAGTAAGTTTGTAAAAGGTGATGCTGTTGCAGGTATAGTTATTACCCTTATTAATATCATCGGTGGTTTTCTCATTGGTGTTTTCCAGTACGACATGACAGTAAGTGATTCTGCAGCAACATTTACACTCTTAACCATAGGTGATGGACTTGTTGGACAGATTCCGGCACTCATCGTCTCCACTGCGACAGGTATTATGATTACACGTTCATCAAGTGATGGCGACAACTTTGCAGAGGGAACACTTAACCAGATGATGGGTAACGCAAAGATTATGATGATAGTCGGTTTTATCATGATTCTCTTTGCTTTAGTACCAGGTCTCCCAACAGCATCAATGGGTCTTGTTGGAATTCTTTTCGCAGCTCTTGGTTGGTCTGTATACAAGTACAACAAAGGTGAGTTAAGTATTTTGGATGTTGAGAACATCATAGGCAAAAAATCTCAACAGCAGATGGAACAAGAGCAAGCAGCGACTAAACCCAAAAAGAGTCATGAAGAGATTGCAAAAGAGGAAGAGAGTGCTTTAGAAGATATTCTTAAAGTTGAAATGCTTGAACTTACACTTGGTTATCAACTCATACGCCTTGCTGATTCTTCCCAAGGGGGAGACCTGCTTGAGCGAATTCGTTCTATGCGACGTAAAATAGCGAGTGATTTTGGTTTCTTAATGCCTCAAGTTCGTATTCGAGACAATCTGCACCTACAGCCTCAACAATATCAAATATTATTAAAAGGTGTCTCTATTGGAGAGGGTGAGATTGTACCTGATAAATTTCTAGCTATGGATAGTGGAATGGCGACAGGTGAAATCAAAGGTGAAGCTACAAAAGAGCCTGCTTTTGGACTGGATGCTATCTGGATAACATCTGAGCAGAAAGAGGATGCTATTATTAATGGCTACACAGTCGTTGATCCCGCAACTGTAATCTCTACACATATGAGTGAGCTTATTAAACGAAATGCCGAAGATTTACTGACTCGTCAAGAAGTTCAGACTCTTGTAGACAAAATAAAAACAGATTTCCCTGTCATCGTTGACGATGTACAAAAAGTTGCTAGTATTGGTCTTATTCAAAGAGTTCTCAAAGCCTTATTACATGAGAGAATACCTCTTAAAGACATGCTGACAATACTCGAAACTATTGCTGATATTGCAGAGTTCACCAAAAATGTAGAGCTTATTACTGAACAAGTGAGAGCTAAACTCTCCCGTATCATTACACAGATGTATGCAGGTGAGGACAAGGTCATCAGACTCTTGACCTTTGATACTGCAAGTGAGCAGTTGATGCTTGAAAAATCTCCTGAACAGGATGGTGTCAGAAATCTAATGCTTAATGTCGGTGAGATAAATGCTCTCATTCAAGCCACAAGTACAAAAGCTGCAGAGATTTTACAAAAAGGCGTTTCCCCAGTTATCATTATCGTAGATCCACAACTTCGTCGAGGTGTTGCAGAGATATTTGAACGCTTCTCATTAGATGTTATTGTTCTTTCTCATGCAGAGATAGATTCTAGTGCTACATTTGAAGTCATGGGTTCAATCTCTATAAATAGTACTGCTAATCAATAAAAGGAAAATAATGAATATCCACCACCTCTCACACATAGACTTAGATGGCTACAGTTGTCAACTTGTTATGAAATATACTCCCTACAATATTAAAAACTACAATGCAAATTACGGGGCAGAAGTCAAATCAAAACTTGACCTAATTCTAGAAAATATCAAAAAAGCGAACGAAAACGCAACTATCTTAATAACGGACTTGAACCTAACAGCCGATGAGTCAAGATGGTTAACTAATGAAGTTGCTAAAATGAACAAAGCCTCAAATAAAAAGATTACTATTACTCTGCTTGACCATCACGGAAGTGGACAAGAGAGTGCTAAAAAACATGACTGGTATTATCTTGATGAATCCAGATGTGCTACAAAAATAACATATGACTACGTTAAAGAGAATTTTGAGTTTAATGAACCATCATGGATGGAAAAATATGTAAATGTAGTCAATGCAGTTGACCTTTGGAAACAAGAAGAGGTAGAAAACTTTGAATATGGAAAAGTCTGTATGAGACTTGTTACTGAAACCAGAGAGCTTAACCGCGTCATGTTTGCAAATGAAGATTCAAACTATAAACTTTCACTTTTACTTGAAGCTACAAAACTTTTAGGTGAAGAGAATGCACCAATACTCTTAGATGAGAAAATTCATGCGATAAAAAAAGATTTCTTTAGAGAAGAGAAGGACAATACTCTTGATAACCTTGCTACAAAGTATGTAGTAAAACTTTTAGGTGATAAACGCAGTACACATACAATTTACTACAAAGGTTATCGTGGATATTTAAGCTATGGTGTGGGAAACACTTCTATTGTCGGCAATGGGTTTTTACTTGCATATCCTGAGTATGACTTTATAGTTGATGTAAGCTACCGTGGAACTATGAGCCTTAGAGCCAACAATCAAGTAAGTGTAGCGCAGATCTCAAAAGAGTGGGCAAATGGCGGTGGACATCCAAACGCAGCTGGTGGTAGGATTATGGGCTTTAAAGAGCAGTTCCGTTACGATAAGGTTAAACAACAAATAGAGTCTCTTATAAGTGACAAAGAGTCTAGA
>JANTGV010000189.1 GCA_024762745.1 Sulfurimonas sp.
TGGGACTAAAGACTCCAAATTAATATCTACACCACGAAGTAAAATCGTAGCTTCACAATCTTTCTCGAGTTCTAACTCCTCATATGCCTCTGTTGTTATCAAAGAGACAATTACACCAACTTCACTCTCTAATGTTAGTTCACATAAAGATTCGCTTTTTCTCATATCTATAAGAGTTGAAGGGATTCTATTTTCTATAGAAACTTTCCCTGGACACTCTTTACTCACACATACAGAAGCTTCTGGAAATTGACAATAGACTGTATCGCCAACAGACAACCACTCTGGTACTTTGAATTTTATGAGTCGAACTTCAGTATTTTTAATCTCAACATCGATATAAGTAACAACATCCATTACTTTAATCTCTTTGATTTTTCCTACTAACTTATTCATTCAACTCGACCTACATAAGATAAAGTACTACATTTTTGTCGATTAATGTTTCGAAATTATCGAGTAGCATATCTGCTGTAGAGGTAGCACCAAGATGGCACCCTGAACAAGCACCTTGGTAATTTAACCAGATACTGATAGTATCTCCCGGAACATAATTTACAAGCTCAATTCCCCCACCATCACTCGCAAGAGTCGGCATAATATTTTTCTCTATCATTCCTACTACTAACTCTCGCTGTTTTATCTCATCTAAACTACGAAATGGTTCATTTATTTTTGAACCTAGGGCCTGATTACTTACATATGTGATGATAGATTGTGCCTGAGCATTATTGTTATGTGCCGCTGTTATAAGATACTTCATTGCTTGGGCATGCTTCCCTTTTTGTCTAAGTAGCATCCCTGTTTTAAGTTGGGCATCAACATGTCCTTTATCTGCTGCTTTTTGAAAATACTCTAAAGCTTTTTCCTCATCTACTTCACCACTCATCCCTTTTTCGTAAAAAATCGCTAAAGAGTTTAGTGCTTGTGGATGTCCAAGTTCTGCAGCTAATTCAAACCATTTTTTTGCTGCCATATTACTCTGCTCACAACCTTGGCCTTTCATATGCATTATTGCCAGATTGACCATCGCTTTAGGGTTTTGCTCTGAGCTCTTTTCAAAAAGTCCGTAAGCCTCACTATAATTTTTCTGTTCAAACTCTTCTATTGCTCTGTCAAATGTTACTGTCATGTTTTTATCCTCACCTTTAAAATAGTTATCTAGTTGCTCATAAGCATCAACTCTAGCTTCTTCATATGTATCTCCTACACCTTTAACATCAGGAAATTCAACAAAGATGGCCATGCATCCATCACCATCTTCATTTGAAAAGCCGTAGTAGTCTAGTTCATAATCTCTCATATGCCTATTCCTTTGTATGCATCAAAATATGCATGATTTATTCTAGAATAGTATATGCATACATATTTTCTAACAATAGAGTAAAAAGGAACAATAAATGATTGCCATACCAATAGATTCCCAGAGATTAGATGCGAAATCATCGAAACTATTTGGAAATGTAAAGTCTTTTGCAATTTATAAACCTGAAAAAGATTCATTTACACTCGTTAAAAACGCAGGCTGTGGAAATGGTGTAAAGACTGCTAACTTTTTAAAGACATTAAATATAACAGACACCATCTACTCCTACATGGGGGATGGACCATTTAATGCCCTGAATAAAGAAAACATCAATGTTCATTATATTGGAAAAAGCCCTATGGATTTAACTGAAATTGTAAAAAATGTTCAACAGAACAACTTTATTAAACTAGATAGTACAAATGCATCTATTTACCTTGATGCAGGAACTGCTACAGATACTTGTGAGTGCACATGCTCTCATTAAAACATGAAGTTATTACTCCAGAAATGGAAGAAATACGAACAATGATTGCCGAAACAGTTTCAAAAAGAAATATTTTAAAAGAGAAGATGCAGGAGTGGTTTGAAAAAAACCCAAAAAAGCACTTTCCTCAAATGAAGGAGTTAATTTTGACAGACTCTACGCTATCTGAACTAGATTCACACTATAAAAAACTCTGGGATTATAAGAATTCAAAAACAGCATGAGTCAAACCTATAAAAAAAAGGCTCGTTTACTTGAGGATATTACAAATATTCAACAGTATAAAAACACTTTAGAAAAGGACAATTTTCAAAAGGATGAGCCGCACTGGAGACGAGTAAGTAAAAATACCATAACACTTTTTCAGGTTCTTATAGATCAAGATTTAAAGGACTTGGTTAATGTACTAAATCATTATCCAAAATATATAGAGTGGGTGTGCGAACACTTTCGATATGCATACAGCTATAGTGAGAATGAGGCTGATATCGACGCAGCATCAGAGCTTTTACAGCTTGGAGAACCCTACTTCTCAAAACAGTTTGTTCGGAATGTAGTCAGAAAACTTCCAAAAATGGATGAGATGAATATTCAAGAGTTAAATGATTTTACTCACTATATAGAAAAAAATCATCTTAGTTGGCATCCTATTATTACAAACTATTTTTATAATGGAGTTATTCAGGCTATTGATAATTTACACCTACACCCTCTACAAGCTGTTGTTTTGAGAAAACCTCTTGTAAACATCAAGATTGTTGAAAGTTACTTGTATGATGCACAAGATAGAGACGCAGTACTAGATATACCTTACATGAATTAAATTAAAATAGGAGATAAAATGGATTATGAAACACATAAAAAAGAGCTGATGAAACATGCAAGAAATGCTTTTGAAATAGCTTGTACACTGCATGAGAATGAAAGGGTAGAAGTCTACTTAGACAATGGTGAAGCAAAAATGTCAAATGTACTAGGAGAGAGTGAAGAGATACTCTATACTCCAAATAAATTCTTATGCTACCAAGTCTATGGACATAATTTCTTAGAAGATGAAATAAAAGTTTGGATAGATTACGCAAGAGAGCAAAAACAACCTGAAGAAGGAGCACCACTTCCAGAACCAACAGATGTTGAGAAGTCAATACGAGAACTTGTAGATGAGATAGCTAAACGCAATGGTGTAAACAGAGATGCTGTAAGCTCTTACGAAGTTTTTGCCAACCTTCCAATGACACTTTTAGGAACAATAGAACAAGAGATAATAGAGTACTGGTGGTCTGCAAATGAAGAAGAGAATGGTAAAATTTTAGCCCTACAACAGATAGAATCCTCCATAAAAGGATAAACTGTAAAAGAGATTTTAGGGAGTGTTCAATAATCTGTGCCAATATCGAATAACTCCCAAAACTATATCATAAAGTATTATCTCTTTTCAATTACAAAATATATATACTCCTGCGTACTCTCTTTAGGAGTTATATGTGTATAATCTTCACTTTCAACAAGAGTTAGAGTTGATGGAAGTTCATCCAACATTTTTTGATAGTCATATTGCACAATATCTAATCCTGCACACTGAATTGGACCATCTACTTTAAATGTACTAATAATAGCGATACCTTTAGATTTAAGTGAATTATCTAATACCTCAAAATATTGCTCTCTCTCTTTTTTAGAAAGTAAAAAATGAAACACTGCTCTATCATGCCAAATATCAAACTTCTTATCCGTTTTAAGGTTCAATATATCACTGCAAATAAACTGGACTTTATCACTATCTATTCTCGATTGTACAATATCAAGAGAAGTTTTTGCTGTATCAAGTAGAGTGATAT
>JANTGV010000190.1 GCA_024762745.1 Sulfurimonas sp.
ATCAATAGCTTCTCTTACATAGAAGTAGGGGAGAGAGAAGCCCAAATTATTTGCGTTTTCTATTATGAAAGTGTTAACACCTATAACATCACCACTCATATTTAAAAGTGGACCACCACTGTTTCCTGGGTTTATTGCTGCATCGATCTGTATATATTCTAGGTCGCCTTGGAGTCTTGAAGCACGTGAAACTATCCCTTCAGTTGCTGTATAGTTAAGTCCATAAGGGTGTCCTATTGCTATTGTAGTATCACCATCTTCAACAGTTTTTTGAGACAGTTTTAAAGGTATGTTGGGAGCTTCAAAATCAAACTTTATAAAGGCCAGGTCATAATAAGGATCATCATAAACAACTTTTGCTATAACCCTTTTGACTTTTTTAGCACTAATAACTACCTCTTTTAAACCACCTACAACATGAGAGTTCGTTATAATCAAGTCATCTATTATAAAACCTGTGCCGCTTCCGTAAGGAGTCATTATTTGTATAATGTTCTCAATATACTTTTCTAGGATAACTTGAGTATTCATTTAAATCTCCTCAAAATTTAGGTTTTGTAAGTGGAGGTAAAAACTATTACTAAATTCATTCATGGAACTAAAGTTTAGTTCATCTGCAAATGATTCAAGTGATTTATACTGCTCCTGATGGGGCGATATAATATCATCTATCCTTGATATAATTGCACGGTTTTTAAATGTTTGACTCTCTCTGTCATAGAGTGGGGTATACTCTAAGGATTCAAAAAAATCACTGTTTTGAATCTCGACTAAAGTGTGCAGAAGTTCTCTTACTACAGGGTATAGTCCAAAGTTATAGAGTGTGTAAAAAGCTATATACCTGTAAATAGTAGGTATGATTTGCGAATAGCGATTGTTTTTATACCATCTGATTTTAGTTAAAGACTCAGCGATGAAGTTTACAACTTCCTCATAGGATGTTTTTTCTGTCGGATTAAAAGTATACTTGGCATTATAGAAGTTAAGAGAATAATCTTCAAATGAGAGCTCTTTCAAAGTGTCAATATAGCGTTTTAACTCCTCATTCTTTGCCTCTATAGGAAGGTTCTCTTCGCTAAAGTACTCAATAATCGTTTTACTCATCTTCTGGTATATTTTGTACTTTGGCACAAGAAGGTAGTCAATCTGAAAAAGAGTTTTAAGGTATAAAAAAGCTTGCATAGATGCATTGTCATTTGATGGAAGTGATTGTACTTTTAAGTCCAGCTCATCTATCCATTTGTGAAGATAATCGTATTTTAGCTTTAACTCATCTTCATTGACCTTCTCTATATGTTCAATATCTTCTAGTAGAATGTTTGAAAATTCACTCTGTATATGCTCTTTGTCAAAATCAGCATTGAGTGCTAACTCCCGTAAAGGATAAAATACTTTCTGGGGACTCATAGTAATATTGTCATGGTAGAGTTTTAACATTATGTTTTTATCATCACTATAGTAACAGGCGTATGTAAACTGATAGTTTCTCTCAAGTATATAGCGTTTAAGTGCGACATTTGCATGTTTCTTTTTTGTGATAATGGCTTGAGCATGAAGATGCTCCTTTGTTACACTACCTGTAATTTTAGCACTACCTTGATAGATAGTAAAGTTTAAACGCTCTTTATCTCTATATAAAGTAAGGTTTTCATTCGATACTCCATTACTGAAGTTTATCAGTGATTGAAAAAAAAGTTCATAACCATCTAGGATATTTTTCTTTTCAAAAGCCTCGTAAGATTCTATAAACAACTCTTCCTCATTTTCTGGGATACTTGCGTTTATACCTCTTCCAAAGGTGTGTTTTAAATCATGTTTTGTTTGAAAAAAATTTAGCCAGTTCATCGACTCACTTTATAAGATAAATTATATATTTGCCCACACGATGATGAGAATATTTACGAATGTCATTATAATGAAAGCAGCCTTATAAAAAGCCAATGGCGAACGCTCAAGGAGTGAAGCATTTTTTGGGAAAACAGGCTTAACTTTCTGAGGGTGTCCAATCTCAAAAGCCATTTCAGAGTAGTGTTGATATCTACGCTCTTTTTCTATGGCAATGGAGCGAAGTATTACACTATCTAACCAATCAGGAATATTTTTATTATAGAGGCTTGGTTTTTTGGCTTCTTTAAAAGTTGGGTTTTGAAATGGTTCAATCTCTCCATAAGGGTATTTCCCTGTGAGACTTAAATATATTGTTACACCTATAGCAAAAATTTCACTTGTTTCACTTATAGCTTCGCCTTGGAATCTCTCTGGAGAGAGAAAACTAGGAGTTCCAGCTTTAGAGTCATTTGAAAATATCTCTGTGATACTTCCAAAATCAATAATCTTAAATTCTAAATTTTCTTTATCATCTTTTGCTATCATTATGTTGGGAGGCTTGATATCACCGTTGACTAAATCATATTTAAGAAGAAATTGCGACATTGTAAGAAGTGTGTTTGTTAATTCTATGCCATCATCTATTGTAATCTGCTTGTGGGAGAGATAGTTATCTAAATCTTCCCCTTCGAACAACTGCATTACATAGTATCTTTGAGTCCGGTTTTTAGGGATAACAGCCTTTGGAAAAAAATCAGCTTTTAAACGCTTTGCATTCCATGCTTCTTTTACAAACAGATCGAGTGTTAATTCATCATCTATAGCTTCTGTTGGTGCAAATTTTACAACATACTGTTTAGTTTTTTTAGAACAGAGCCATGTTCTTTCATTCTGAATTAAAGGTTTTTCTAGTTTATAACCATCAATATTTTGTCCAACTTTCAATTTTTCTGGTATGAGTAAGTTTTGCTGTTTTAATATAGAGACTTCATCTGCCTTTAAGATCTCAAGAACAATAGCTGTAGTGTCATCCGGTAAGTTGTCTTCTACTAAAGCGCTTGCCTTTTTTACCAATGAATGAGCACCTAAACTTATACCTGTTTCTAGACGGTCATTACTCATGAGTGAGTATAAACCATCACTACAGAGTAAAATTTTGTCATCTTTTTGAATACTGTTTTCGAAGTAAAAAGGATCAACATCCTTATCTATACCAATAGCTTGTGTTAAAACATTTTCATATCCACTCTCTTCCATAGCATGATCATGCGAGAGTTGGCTAATATTTTTGTCTCTGTACAAGTATACACGGCTGTCTCCAACATTGGCACCATAAAGGCGATTCCCTTCTATAACTACGATAGTTAAAGTTGTAACAAGTTCACTGCGTTCATAATTGACTTGAGACTCTTGATAGAGTATAGAGTTGATAGATTTTATAAATGAGATAATAGATTTTTCGATAGACCATGTTTTTGGTCTTTTTCTTATGCTGTTCATAAGGTGATTTGTAGTTCTTTTTGCTGCTTCAGCGCCCTCTTCAGCACTTCCAACTCCATCACATACTATTGCAACAGTAAGATTTCCCATAGTTTTTACATCATAGAAGTCATCACCTGTTGGTTCTTTGCGTTTTGCTAGTGAAAAACCTGAAGTTTTAATGTTGTTTTGTGACATATGGGACCTTTTATTTTTATACTAACATAAGTGGTTTAATATTCAGCGGAGTTATAAAAGGTATTGAAAATTTAATCAATACCTCTGAGTAGGTGTGTATTTAT
>JANTGV010000191.1 GCA_024762745.1 Sulfurimonas sp.
GCTGAGAACATAGCCTTTAAAGAGGCGGTTGCTATGTTGTTATCTGCTCCAACACCGTAGCATGACAGAGTCTCAGCAGTCTGTATCTCTATATAAGCCACAGCTTTTGCTGAACTTTTATCTCCACATGAGTGTTCAGAGTAGGACTTAATAGTGAAACTGTTTTTATAATCTTTCATCAAAGCATTTTTACAAGCATCAATAGGACCGTTACCTGTACCTACTGCGTTTATCTCTTTACCATCTTGCTTGTATGTTAGGTCACACTTCGAGACACCATCTTTAGATGACAAGCTTACGTGGACAAAAGAGATATGCTCTTTGGTTTTAAAATATGTATCCTGAAATATCTCCAATATTTCGTCACTATCAAGTTCTCTACCTTTAATATCAGTGACACCTTGAACTATTTTACCAATTTCAGGGTGCATTGCTTTTGGAAGCTGATATCCATAGTTTTTCTCTAGAATATAAGCAACCCCACCTTTGCCAGATTGTGAATTGATACGAATGATACTCTCATAAGTTCTTCCAACATCCTCTGGGTCTATAGGCAAATAAGGAACTTCCCAGAAGTTGTCCTCTTTTGCTTTTTGATGAGCTAGACCTTTGTTTATGGCATCTTGATGTGAACCAGAAAATGCAGTATAAACTAACTCTCCAACGTATGGATGACGAGCGTGTGTAACCATCTCTGTACATCTCTCAACAACATCTAAAACTTCGCCAATATCTGAGAAGTTCAAGTGAGAATCTACACCTTGAGTTGTCATGTTAAGAGCCAAGGTAATGATATCAACATTGCCAGTTCTCTCCCCATTACTTAAAAGTGTACCCTCGACTCTATCTGCACCAGCTAAAAGAGCCAACTCTGTCGCTGCAATAGATGTTCCTCTATCGTTATGTGTGTGAGTTGAGATAATTACGTTTTCTCTGTTGTCAAGATTTTGTGTCATCCACTCTATCTGGTCAGCATAAACATTTGGTGTAGCCATCTCAACAGTTGCTGGTAAGTTTATGATTACTTTTCTTGTCTCACTTATTCCCCAGCAAGCTGTTACTGCGTTTGAAATCTCTGCTGCAAACTCTAGCTCAGTTCCAGTAAAGCTCTCTGGTGAATACTCTAAAAATATCTTACCATCATGCTCTTTTTCATACTTTTTAACTAATTCAACACCTTCAAGTGCAAGAGCAGTTATCTCCTCTTTACTCTTTTGAAATACTATCTTTCTTTGCGCAATAGAAGTTGAGTTATAAAGATGAACTGTTGCAAGCTTTACACCTTGAAGAGATTCAAAAGTCTTAGCTATTAAGTGTTCACGTGCTTGGACTAAAACCTGAATAGTTACATCATCAGGAATTAAGTTATCATCAACTAAACGACGTAAAAAGTCAAATTCTACTTTTGAAGCTGATGGAAAACCAACCTCTATCTCTTTGAAACCGAGTTTTAATAAGAGTGTAAAAAGTTCAAGTTTTTTATCCATATCCATAGGGTTGATTAGTGCTTGATTACCATCGCGTAAATCTACACTACACCACTTTGGAGCATGAGTAATTGTATTGTTTGGCCAAGAACGATTTGGCAAATCTATTTGAGGGTAAGGTTTATACTTACCTGTAGGAATCTGATTCATAATGAATCCTTAACTTGAAATTTTTAATAGTTACACTCTTACATATACTATTAATGGCGGAATTATAACAAATTTGAGGTTTTTTAGAAAGCAGTTTTGGGGTTAGTTTTGGAAGTTAAGGATAATTTTTATTGTTTAGGTGTTTTTCTCCCATGAAAGGGAGAAAAAATTAACACTGGTACGTAGTTTTAAACTCGTAAGCAGTTGGACGACCTTCATCTGGGAATACGTCACGCTCAAATCTATACTCTTGGTAAGAGTCGATAAAGTCTTGAGTAAATACTGGTTTAAGGAAATCATTATCACCAATAAGACCTTCAAGTGCTTCACGTAAAGTGTGTGGCATTTGTGGAATGTTTTTCTCGCGAATCTCATCAAGAGAAAGTTCAAATAGATCTTCATCCATTGGACCAACAGGAGTAGTTCCCTCTTTAATACCGTCAAGACCAGCCATCATCATTACTGCAAACGCAAGGTAAGGACAAGCAGTTGAATCAGGGAATCTCATCTCGATACGAGTTGCTTTTTCACCAGCACCGTAAGGGATACGACATGCTGCTGAACGGTTTTGCGAAGAGTAAGTAAGGATACTTGGAGCTTCAAAACCTGGTAACAAACGCTTATAAGAGTTAGTTGATGGGTTTGTAAATGCAGCAACAGTAAAGGCATGTTTGAAGATACCACCTGCATAGTTAATTGCCATTTGGCTTAAGTTTGCATATTCACCTGGTGCGTAGAAAAGGTTTTTACCATCTTTCCATAAAGATTGGTGTACGTGCATACCGTTACCGTTATCACCGTAAAGTGGTTTAGGCATAAATGTAGCAGTTTTACCATTTAGGTGTGCTATCATTTTTACAACATACTTGTATTTTTGAACATTATCAGCTGCACCGATGATGTCAGAGAAAACTATACCAAGCTCATGTTGACCTTGTGCAACTTCGTGGTGACCAAGAACAACTTCAAGACCAACTTGCTCTAGAACTTGCATCATCTCAGCACGAATATCTACTGCAGAGTCAGTTGGTTGAACTGGAAAGTAACCACCTTTAGTTCCTGGTCTGTGACCTGTATTGTACATCTCTGGGTATGGGTTATTTGAGTTCCACTCGCCCTCTTCAGTATCAACTTTATAACCCGCTTCATTAATGTTGTCAGTAAATGTTACAGAGTCAAACATAAAAAACTCATTTTCAGGTCCAAAGTATGCAGCATCTGCAATACCGATATCTTCTGCGTGTTTAAGAGCTTTTTTAGCGATTGAACGTGGACATCTCTCATAAGCTTGTTCTTTGTAAATGTCATAAACATCACAGAAAACGATAATAGTTGGATCAGCAGTAAATGGATCTAAGAATGCAGTTCCAACTTCTGGCTTAAGAAGCATATCTGATTTGTTGATTGGTTGCCATGCTTCGATAGAAGAACCGTCAAATGGTAAACCACCCTCTAATTGTGCAGCTGAAACAGCACTCATTCTATAACTAATATGATGCCATGCACCTTTAATGTCTGTAAATCTAAAGTCTACAAATTGAACATCATTTTCTTCACAAAAAGTAAAAAACTCTTCTGTTGTATTAACAAATTTTCCCATTCATTTTCTCCTGAATTTTTATCTGGGTTAAGTATATCTGATAAATAAGGTAGAGACTCTTTAAAAGTGATTAAAAATTAATCATCTTTATTTTTTGTTTCGTAAAGTGATAAAAAAATAATTTAGAAGTTCTTAAGAGATAATATCCCTTTTCTTTATGTAATTACTATGTAATTATCATTATCTAAAATACATAAAAATATAAAAGGAATTAAATGAGTTATTTTGATAGTGCGAAAGTTGGTGATAAAGTTTATGGGTTAATTTTTGGAAAAGGAAAGATCAGTGAGTGTTTTGAAGATAGCCACTATGTAATAATGGTCACCTTTAGCAATGGATATGAAGTTCCTTACACTGTTGAAGGGGTTCC
>JANTGV010000192.1 GCA_024762745.1 Sulfurimonas sp.
TTAGAAATGCAGGTGATCCTAAACGTCACGAAAGAGAATCAATCGGTATGAATGTAATGATTTACATCGTTATCTTTGCTATCTTTGCAATTCTTTGGAAAAAACAGATTTGGCGTGATCTACATTAGTAGTCACCCTCTTAACCCCAAGTTAAGTCCTACTTGGGGTTATATAAACCCTTCGCTATAATTACTCCCATGAGATTTAGAAAACTTAAAAAACAAGTCAAAACGCAAAAAGAGAAAGAAACGCAAGAAGGGACAAAAGTTCACTACGCAACTATTCCAGAGAGAATCAAAGCTTTCATAACAGATATGTTTATGATATACGCTCCTATACTATATATAATAACGTATGCTTTTATGGGTGGTAAAGATGAGTTTCAATCTTCAGATATGGCACCACTAGTAGGTGTAGTGCTTTATGGACTTATATACTCTCTCTTTTTATGGAAGTCTGGTCAGACACCGGGTAAAAGGGCTTATACTATAAAGGTTGTAGATGCGAAAACTTATGATAAAATCACTCTTCCTCAAGCTATACTGCGTTTTATAGGCTTTCTCTTTTCTGCTACTATACTTATAGGCCTCATTTTCCCTTTTTATAGAAAAGATAGACGCTCACTTCACGATTTAATAGCACATACTGCTGTTATAAGCTACGAATAGAACACATAAAAACTACAATAAGGCTACAAAATAGGGCATCTCAGCCCATTTATAAGTAAAATCTATAGCTTATTGCTACAAATGTTAACAAAGTGTTAACAAAGTGTAAATTTTAAACTTAGATTAAATTTTCTATCTATATAATGAGTACGAAAATAAATTTATCACATTTGGAAGTGATAGTGGAATAACAGTTGCTGTTACTCTGCTATCACTTCTAGAAAAGTGGTAAGTTAACAAAACAGGAGAAAGAATGAAAAAAATTATTATATCTGCAGCTGTAGCTGCAATGGCATTAACGACAACTGCAAGTGCTTTAGAGGACATTAAAGTAGATGGTCAAGCAAAGTTATGGTACGAAGCTAGTACCGTAATTGGTGGTGACAATGACCTTTTCAGTAAATATGGTGCAGCAGGGAGTGTAGTATTTAAGTTAGGTGTAACTGGAAAGCAAGGTGATGTTGGTTTTGGTGCTACATTATACCAAGTATCTACTATGGGTCTTGAAGGGATTTTAGTACATCAAGTTGTTACGACAGCTGCAGCAAATCAGGATTTGTATACAGGTGAAGCGTATGTTACATTTCCAGCAGGTGATAAAACGTCAGTAAAATTTGGTAAACAAGAGTTAGATACACCTTTAATGTTTACTGAAAGATGGTCTCCAACTCCAAATACATTTAATGCAGGTGTTGTAATCAATAACTCTTTTGATAACTTAACACTAGTTGGTGCATATGTAGGTCAAGATAACACTGGTTCAGGGTTAGCTTCTCCAGGTTCTTTTGCTGTAGCTGGTGAAGTAATTAGACCGGTTAATGCGGGTATTAATGACTTTAATAATGAAACTTTTGCACTTGGTGCACTATATAAAAACGATGCATTCTCAGTGAATGTTTGGGGATACGAACTTGCAAGCTTAGCTAAAGCTGTTTGGGTTGATGCATCAATGAAAGTTGGTCCAGCTACTGTTAAAGCATACGCTTCTCAAATTATGTCTGGTGGACAAACAGCAGATGCTCTAGGCATAACTGATGACACAACTGCTCTTGCATTAAGTGCTGGAATGAAAGTTGGCTCTTTTAACTTATTTGCAGCTGCATCAAATGTAAGTGATGATACTGCTGCGTTACATGCGGCAAATGTATCTACAGGTGGTAAGAAATCTAAACTTCCAACAATGGCAGTTTATTTAGATGGTAGATCTGTAGCAGCACCTGGTGCGACATCATTTAAACTAAAAGCTGCTACTAAAGTTGCTGGATTTGGTTTAGCATTACAAGGTGTAATGGTTAATAATGATAATGGTGTTTTCACTGACGTAGTTGGTCAAGGGGGAGATAGTGCTTCTGAGGTTGATTTAATCGTTACTAAGAAAGTTGGTGATGTAAACCTTAAAACTATCGTAATGCAGCGTATGACTGATAGTGCACCGACTTTAGCAGAGTATAAAGAAAGTGCTACTCATGTACGTCTTGTTGCTACTGTAAACTTCTAAGAAACTTTTTTCTTTTAAGTTTTCAGCTTTCGTTGAAAGCTACAGAACTTTTCCAAGCTCCGGCTTGGAAATATTTACAAAAGAACCTCTTTAAAACTTCCAAATCTTTATACCGAACTTTACTATTTTTATGTATAATATCTATCAATGCAAGATAAATTAACATAAAGTAAAAAACCATGACAAGAATTAAAATTCAGTGCAGTAAATCACTAAATGATTTACGTAAAAAAACTTTAACTATCATAACTTTAGTAGCCCTAACTGTACTCTTTACAGCCTGTGGAAAAATTCCATTTGAAAAACAGAAACCTATGAATGAAGCGGCACTTGTTTACATCTATGTAACGATGGACGGTGGTGTAAATGATACAGATAGAGTGCCTGATTATGTTATAGGGATTAATGGCAAAGGCACTGAAGGTTCTATCAAGTACGGTACATATAAGTACTTTTATCTTAAACCTGGAACAATGAATATATCTGCTACAAGAAATGACATTGAAAAGCAGAGTTTAGAACTTGATTTAGAAGCTGGAAAAACTTACTACTTGAGAGTACAGAGTTTTTCAGATGATTTTGCTAAGTTTGAAATTAAAAAAGTGAGTTCAAATAAAGCATATCCAGAGCTTAAAAGCACAACACTTGCAGATAAGTTTGAAAAATCTGAAAATATGATTTCAGAACTGATTTATTCATCATCGGACGAGCCTGAAGCCGTAAAAGAGAAAGCTGCTAAAGCAGAGGCTTCAACTCTAGAGTCTGCATCAAAAATGGATGAGATTCAAAAAGCTTATGAGATGAAAGAGAAGGGAATGTTAAGTGAAGAGGAGTTTCAAACTCTTAAAGCTGAGATTCTAGCAAAATAACTATGAAAGCATTACTTTTAATACTAAGCTCACTGTTTTTCATCTCATGCTCAAATATGACGATAGGCTTTGAAGAAGATAGTCCATTTTATAACGGTCCACTGATAGATACCAGAGAAGATGTCAGTAGTGAAAAAGAGACTCAAACGCAAGAGAGTGTTATAAAAAAAGAAAAAACTCAAAATGTAGTTATAGAAGAAAAAATAGCTGAAGAGAAGAGTTCAAATAGTTCGCAAGAGCCAGAAACGACTTTCTATTATGAAAGAGATGATGAATAAATCAATTTACTGATTTACATCAATCTCTTTTTCAACTCCAATAGATATAATACTCCCAATAAACACGCTTAGGAAATATAATGCTAATAGATAGCTATGATAGAGTAGTTGATTACTTACGAGTTTCTGTAACAGAACGTTGTAACTTTAGATGTCAATACTGTATGCCTGAAAAGCCTTTTTCATGGGTTCCAAAAGAGAACCTACTAACATTTGAAGAGCTATTTGAGTTTATGAAAGTGGCTATAGATGAGGGTGTGAAAAAGATTCGTATAACAGGTG
>JANTGV010000193.1 GCA_024762745.1 Sulfurimonas sp.
GTCTTGGCAAATAACTTTGCAGAAGCAGATGATTTAGAGCTCTCTTCAATGTTCTATTTAGCACTTATTTTATTTGTAGTAAGTTTTATCATCATCTCTATAGCGAAATTTTACTTCTTAGGGAGGAAAAAATGAACCATCTTTATTTCAAAAGCGAGCAAAGCTCACTCTTAAATTCCTCGGCGGAATGCCCACGCACAGATGAACCGTGCTTAAAGGAGATAAACTTATGAATAGACTCATTTTAAATAAAGTAATAATGATACTCGCAACGATCTCTGCGATTGTCGGTATGACATTTTTATTTTGGATACTGGCAACATTGACGATGAAAGGGCTTAGTAGTTTTCACTTCTCCATGTTTTTAAATGACATGGTAGAGGGTGGAATCAGAAACCTTTTGGTAGGGCAATTTACAATGGCAATTATTGCAACCATTATCGGTGTGCCTCTTGGTATGATGGCAGGTATTTATCTCAGAGAATATAGCAATGATAGTACTTTGGCATCAATTATGAGAAACTTAAGTGATGTGATGATGAGTGCACCATCAATTGTTATCGGTGTCTTTGTCTACGCTATCTTGGTTGATCCTGTAAACCACTATAGCGGTTGGGCTGGATCTGTGGCACTCTCTATTATGATGATTCCTATTATCATCTCAACGACAGATAACATGCTCTCACTTGTGCCAAAAGAGCTTAGAGAAGCAGGCATAGCACTTGGTGGAAGTAAACACAAAATCATTTTACAGATTGTTCTTAAAGCTGCAAAAGTAGGAATCACAACGGGAATTTTATTAGCATTTGCAAGAATTATTGGTGAAACGGCTCCACTTCTGTTTACATCTGCAAACAACGCTTACTTTACGATGAACATGAATGACCAGTTTCCATCACTTACTGTGAGTATCTACAATCTTGCAAATTACCCAGATGCTGAGAGTAGAGATTTAGCATGGGCAGCAGCATTTGTACTTACTATAATAGTACTTTTTATAAACCTTACGGGTAGATATATAACAAGAAATAAAGGATAATATTTTATGGCAAAACAGATAATTATGGATATCAAAGATTTTTCGTTTAAGTATGCTGGTGCTCCAAAAGCGACACTGGTATCAAACAATCTTCCGATCTATCACAATAAAATTACAGCACTCATAGGACCTAGTGGATGTGGTAAATCCACGTTGCTTCGTGCTCTAAATCGTATGCATGATTTATATCCTGGTAACGAATACAAAGGAGAGGTCAATCTTCTTAATACAGACAGTGAGAAATATGAAAATATTTTAAGTATCAAAAAAGAGAATGACCTTATTAAGCTTCGTCAACGGGTGGGGATGATTTTCCAAAAGCCTACTCCATTTCCTATGAGTATATTTGATAATGTTGCTTATGGTTTGAAGCTTTCAGGGCTTAAAGATAAGACAGTCATTGAGGAGAAAGTGACCAATGCTCTCAAAGATGCAGCAATTTGGGATGAGGCAAAAGATAGGTTAAAAGATTCTGCTATGGGTCTTTCAGGTGGACAGCAACAGAGACTTTGTATCGCTCGTGCAGTGGCACTTCGTCCAGAAATTTTACTGCTTGATGAGCCGACTTCTGCACTTGATCCTATTTCGACCGGTGCGATTGAAGAGTTAGTAAGTGAGCTTAAAAAAGAGCTCTCTATCGTAATCGTGACGCATAACATGCAGCAAGCGAGTCGATTGAGTGATTATACCGCTTTTATGTATTTGGGAGAGTTGATAGAGTATGATAAAACTGATAAAATATTTATAAGCCCAACAGAGAAATTAACAGAAGATTATGTAACAGGAAGGTTTGGATAATGCTTGAAAATTATGAAAAAATTTTAGTGAAATCAAGAGGTAGGGTTTTAGCGCTAGGAGAGGATGTCTTAAAAGCGTATGAGCTTTCGTTTGAAGCATTTAAAGAGACAGATGTTGCCAAGGCAAGTCAAGCTAGGGTTTTACTCAAAGATTCACATGATAGAAATAGTAAGATTGACAATGAAATTTTAAAAACTTTGGCACTTTTTTCTCCTGAAGCAAAAGATTTGAGAGTAGTCATTGCACATTTAAAAATTACAAGTGAATTGACACGAATGGCTGATTATGTTCGTAGCTTTGCAAAAAGTGTTAAGATGCAAATTTCTGGAGAGTTTGAACTTGAGGGTTTAAAAGAGGATACAATCTCTTTTCAAACTAGTACACTAAAATCCTTACAAGCAGCGGTTGAGTCTATCAGACTTGAATCTGAAGAGTCTCTAGAGATGCTTTATAGAAAAGTCAATGTAGAAGAGAGTAAATGTGATGATATTCTCTCAATTATCGAACAAAATATTATCCAAGAGATCTGTAATCTTCCAGAACAGGCTGGGGACTTTGTAAGCTTCTTAAAAAGTATGCGTAAAGTAGAGCGTATCTCAGATAGAAGTGTGAATATCGTTAAATTATCATATTTTGCACACAAAGGTGGGAAGTTAAAGCTATAATGTCTGCTCATATCGTAATCATCGAAGATGAAGAGGATCTACTAGAACTTTCAGAGTATCGTTTGCAAAAAGAGGGGTATGAAGTGACAGGTTTCCTCTCTACTAAAAATGTTGAAGAGTTTCTTTTAGAAGAGGATGTGGATCTACTCATAGTAGATCGTAATCTTCCAGGAGTTGAGGGAAGTGAATTTATCAAAAAACTTCGTGATGATGGGCATAGAATCCCCGCTATCTTTGTAAGTGCAAAAGACCAAGATACTGAAATAGAAGAGGGTTTTTTAAGAGGTGGTGATGATTATCTGACAAAACCTTTTAACATGAATGAGTTAGTTTTACGTGTTAAATCAATTTTGCGTCGTGTGATGAAAAGTGATGAGGGAAAATTGATCTATAAAGATATCGTGTTAGACTTAGATGAGCGACGGGCTTATGTGGCTGGAGATGAAGTAGGACTTAGTAAATTAGAATTTGAGCTTTTAAGCTACTTTATACAAAATAAAAATATCGTCTTAAACCGTGACCAACTCTTAGAAGAAGTTTGGAAAGATGAAGCGTTTAAACAAGAAAAAACAGTCAATGTAACAATAAATCGTCTTAAAAAAAAGATAGATCCAAATAGAGAAAAAGAGTACATCCAACCCATCAGAGGTATTGGCTATAAACTATGTTAAGGCTTGATCAACTCTATTTTCGAAACTTTTCAATTCTATTTTTTGTGACGCTACTCGTCACGGCAATATCAGGATATTTTTTACTCAAAAAGATAGAGATTAACAACCATAAAACTATGCTTATCAACATGATTGACCAATTTGATATCATAGAGGCAAATGAATCTAAATTGGATGAGATGGTTCATAAAATCAAAGATAAAACTTCTGTTCGTGTCACGATTATCGATGCATCAGGAGTGGTGTTGTTTGAGAGCAATCGAGATGTTAAAGGGATGGAAAACCATCTTAACCGTCCAGAAGTGACACAAGCTGTTGAGAGTGGTACGGGTTTTAGTATTCGTTATTCAGAAAGTGTGGAGCATGATTTTTTATATGTTGCAAAGTTTAAGAACATG
>JANTGV010000194.1 GCA_024762745.1 Sulfurimonas sp.
TCCCTTTTTTTCTATTTTTATTTTAACATTTTGGAATAAAAAATCTAGTTTTAATGGTCTAGTTTTTTGGGAGCATTATAGTTGACTTGGAACTAATAAAGCCAAACTGTTTAGAATGCTCTCATCTATAAACTTCAAAAGCTCATTTTTATCATAAATGGCTTTTAAGTATTCAGTTCTATGTTCATTTTCAATAAGCGGTGGAACGATATTATTTTGAACAGCTTGAAAAGCCATGATTAATCTTCCAACTCTACCATTGCCATCGGCAAATGGGTGTACTCTTTCAAATAATATATGAAACTCAGCAATATCTTCTAAAGTCATATTATTACTATTAAACCTATAAAGTAGATTTTCTAAATCATTTGAAATTTGATTAGGTGCTGATAGTTTTATATCTACACCTTTAATATATCTTTCATCTAGTCTATATGCTCCAATAGGTTTGGATACAAATTGTGGTGACACTTTTAAAGCATCCTCAAACATAATTGCATGAATATCTTTTATAAAACTACTGTCAATAATATTTTCTCTGTTTGCAGCTTCACGAACTATTACATCATATGCTTTTGCAAAGCCTAAAATAACAAGCTGTTCATGTAGTGGTTTATCTCCAGCAGTATTCCCATGTTCAAGTAACTCTTTTGTTTCACCGAAAGAAAGAGTTGTACCTTCTATCGCGTTTGAGTGATGAGTAATTGAAATACGAAGTTGTCTAAAAAGTTCTTCTCTTTGCTTGAGTGTTAGTTTATTTAATTTGTACATTTTAATTCTCAACTTGTTGCTTTTTATATAAATCAATAACAAAGCTAGCAATAGGTTCCCATAACTTTATTTCACCATAAACTTCATCGAAAACCTTTGCATGATTTCTCTCAGTGTCAACGGCGGAGTTAAATTCAGCAGTTTTTTGTAAAAAAATTTACAGGTTACAACCTTAAGCGACTTTAACTATTTTGTCTCTTTAGTAAGTTTATTTGGTTTAGACTTAAACAAGTCTGAATCTACAATTCCCTCCTCTTTTTTCTCCTTTAATCGATACGAATCACCAAGTATATTTATAACATGAGAGTGATGCAGCAATCTGTCTAAAATAGCTGTTGTAACAACTTTATCATTAGCGAATATTCCACTCCATTGACTAAATACCAAATTTGATGTAACTATAGTGGCTCCTCTTTCATATCTCTTAGAGATAACTTGAAAGAAATGATGTGCATCTTCTTTATTCATAGGAAAATAACCTATCTCATCTATAACAAGTAGAGATGGTGCCATAATTGCTTGCTTGATAAAAGCAGCATATCTTTTCTCTTTTTTTGCATGGCTCATTTGCAAGATTAAATCACTTGCTGTTATGAACCTTGCTTTGATACGTTTTTGCACAGTCTGATATGCAAGAGCAATGGCTAAATGTGTTTTACCAACACCTGACTGTCCAAGTAAAATGATATTCTCTTTTCTTTTGATAAACTCTAAGGTAGAGAGCTCTTCTATCTGTCTTCGATTGACACCAACTGTAAAATCAAAGTCAAACTGTTCAAGTGTTTTAATAGTTGGAAAGCCTGCCATTTTTGTCAGTGTTGCACGTGAACGTTTTGCTCTGTTATCTGCTTCCAGTTTTAAGACTTCATACAGATACTCACTATATTTCCATCCCTCTTTAGCGGCTCTATTGGATAATTCATGGTGATTTTCTTGAAACATAGGAAGCTGCAACTCTTTACATATGTTTTCTATGTTCTCATTTAGTGCCATAATATGCCTCCTATAGAGGATGCAGGTACTAGTATCGTAGCCAGTACAGGAATAAACTCATCATAACTTTGTAAATCACGAGAAGGGATATGTATGTTTATTCTATTAGATGTTTGGCTATCTTGTGTTACACTTTTAGCTGTGGCTTTTATTGGGTGGATACCATGATAGGGCTTCGGCAGAGGTAGCAGTTGCAGCTGCTCTTCTGCCAACAGATCGAATGGCTTATACATCGTAGTCTGATGTATCCTTGAATTAGCTGTAAAATCTAACCAATCCATCACCGCCGTATTGGCATTTTCCAAGGTTACTTTATATCCCATCATAGATAGTCTGGTTTTGAACATATTGTGAAAACTGTATCTGAAATAGTGGTTAAATCTTTCTACTTTACCTTTGGTTTGTGCACGATATGGTTTGCAAACTTTGAGTTTCATCCCACAGTGCTTCTCAGCAAAATCACGAAATTGTTCATTAAATTTATGCTTACCATGACCATAAGCATTTCTCTTGATGATGACTGTCTTCATGTTGTCGTAAAGACCTTCCTGGGGCACACCTTGAAAGTAGCTAAAGGCATTCATATGACATTTTATAAGTGTCTCTACTTTCTCATCCTTAACATACTCAACATAAGAAGCTCTGGAATATCCCATGGTGGCTACAAATGCAGATAAACCATCCTTTGGAAACTCAACCCAATCAACTTGCATCTGCTCACCTTTTTTGGTTTCAAATCTTACTAGTGGCTCTTCGTCTTCCACTTTTTGACGCAGTTGGTGTCTTGTCATAATATCTTTCATCCAACGAAGAGAACCTCGATATCCTAGCTTTTGAATCTCTTCATATATCGAGGTATTTGGGATTTCTACATCTAGTTTATGTGCCGCTTCTAAAATCCTTACAATATCTGGCAGGTATGGATCTACTGTGGTTTTAACTGGCTCCCTTTTAATAGCTGGAACATAACCTTCAGGCATCTTCGCATATTTTGCAACTGTATCTCTGCTGATGCCAAGTTTCCTTGCTATTTCACTTTTATTTAATCCATCTTTCAGCATTTTATGAATCATTTTTACTTCACCTTTCTTAAGCATTACTCCTCTTTCATTTTATTTAAAAGAAGACTCTAACAGAACTAGTCTGTTACTTTAAGCTCTTGGTTGTAAAAACTACTTTTAACAGTTTTCTATACTGCCTATTTTAACTCCGCCGTTGACAGTCATAACAGATACCAAGCAATAGCCTATAAAAAAGCATTAAATAAATTGGCAGAACAAGGTCAAAACAACTTCCAATCAAAAGTTATAATGAGTTTTGATACAAAAAAAGATCCACAAGAGTTTTATGATTTAGCCGTGCCAGAAGCTGATGTAAAACAAGCTATTGAAGATTTCAAACTACCATTTGGCAATGAAGCAGATGTAAGTCGTGGTGGTAAAAGACAATTTGATAACACTGCTTTTCTAATCGTAAGTGATATGCTACTAACTGGATATGATGCCCCAATACTTCAAACGCTTTATGTAGATAAGATACTAAAAGAGCATAATCTACTCCAAGCAATAGCAAGAGTTAATAGAACAAGAAAAGGCAAAAATGCTGGTTATGTTGTAGATTATGCTGGTATAACTAAACATCTTGTAGAGGCTCTTGAAATATTTTCTGGAGATTTAGAGCCAAGTGATGTAATGGTGGATATAGCAGACGAAAAAACAACACTTGAAAATAGGCATACTAAGCTTGTAAGTTATTTCA
>JANTGV010000195.1 GCA_024762745.1 Sulfurimonas sp.
TTGGCACCTCTATATTTGTATCTGTGAGTGCAGAAGCTCCTAGCTGCTTAAAAAAGTCCAAATCTAAAACATACTTCTCTGCTACAGAGAGATCATTACATATATTATGAAAACACTCGAGCTCTTTATCTTGTGTTCTTTGCTCATAATTAAAATGCACCGCTACTATCTCATAACCTTCATTTTTCATCATATAAGCACTCAGTGTGGAGTCCATACCACCACTCATCACACATAAGGCTTTTTTATTTTCTCTATTCATAAAGAGGATTTTAACATATTCTAAAAAATATCTTTAACCTTTTAGAAAGAACTTATAGATTCTAAGTCTCATTCGATATAATCCCATTTATGATTGAACTTGATAATAGAACTGCATTAGATGTTAATGAAGAGTTTCTTAACACTATTGCAAAAACAGTTACAAAAAAAGATATAGAACTTATCATCACTACAGATGAAGAGATAAAAGATATCAATAGAGAACACAGAGGTATAGATAAAACAACAGATGTCTTGAGTTTTCCATATGAGGATATGCCGATGTCTCCACTAGGCAGTATAGTCATCTCATCTTCGCATGTTAAAGAGAAATCCAAAGAGCTCTCCCATACAGATTATGATGAGTTAGCACTGCTCTTTATACATGGTCTTCTTCATCTTCTTGGTTATGACCATGAAGTCGACAGTGGAGAGATGAGAGAAAAAGAAGCAGAGCTCATCAAAAAGTTTAATCTGCCAGATAGTTTAATAATTAGAACAGAAGGATAATAATGGATTTTGTAATATTTATAGCTGCTATGTCAGCTCTAATATATGGTGCTGACTTTATTATAAAAGAGTCTGAAAGAATTGCACTTCATTTTAATATATCGCACTTTGTTATTGGTGCCACCTTAGTAGCCTTTGGTACATCTCTACCAGAGATGGCTGCATCAATGATGGCTGCAGGGCAAAATAAAAGTGATATGGCAGTGGCAAATGTTGTTGGTAGTGTAATTTTTAATATCACTATGGTTCTTGGTGTTGTCTTTATGATAGCAAAAACCATGCACCCAAAACGCAATCTTTTTGCACTCGACAGTGCTTGGGTAATCGTCCCTTTAGTACTATTTTTTATCATGGTACAAGATGGCGTTATCGGTAGAGTAGATGGTGCTCTGTATCTCCTTCTAATGCTCTCCTACCTTCTTTTCCTATTTTCAAGTTCTAAAGAGGATTTAGAAGGTGAGATAGATGAAGATCTCACTACAGAAAAATTCAACTGGGCTAGAACTATTCCTCTCTTAGTCATCGGTTTTGCTTTAACTATAGGTGGTGCAAACTTTGTTATTGAGAGTGGAACAAATATAGCAAGAGACTTTGGAGTAAGTGAGTGGTTAATTGGTATTTTCCTTATATCTTTAGGAACCTCTTTACCTGAGCTTGTAGTATCACTTGTTGCTGTTAAAAAAGGAAACGCAGAGATGAGTATAGGTAATATTATTGGATCAAACGTAGCGAACTTCTCTATGGTTCTTGGTGCAGCGTCACTTGTAAGTCCCTTGACAGTTGACCTTGTTGCTACAAAGTTTGATATGCTCATTATGATTGCAGCATCTATAACGCTTCTATTTATTCTTGCGAACAAACTCTACAACAGAGCGGGTGGAATATTTTTACTAATCATCCTAGCTCTCTTCATTCAAAACTCAGTTTTATAGACTGAGTTTAGCTAAAAAAACTACTTTTTAATGTACTCAAGCTCTAAGAGTTTGTTATAGATATTTGAAACAATTCCCCCAGCAGCCTGTCCACCATGTCCACCATGCTCTACCATTACTAAAACAACATATTGCGGATTTTTGTAGGGGCCATAAGTAGTAAACCATGCATGAGAACGCTGATAGTATGCCATCTCATGCTCTAACTGTCTTTTCGAAACATCTTGTTTAATCGCTACAACCTGTGCAGTACCGGTCTTCCCGGCAATCTTGACCTTCGAAGTACGAAGATAATTTGTAGCTGTACCACTTGGGTAGTTACATACCTCATACATAGCTTTTTGTATTAAAGGAAGTTTTTTCTTCTCTTTATCACTGAAAACATCTTGAAATTCACTCTGATACTCTTCTTCACCTATCTGTTTAGCCAAATGAGGTCTTGGAAGCTTTCCCGTTGCCAAGAGAGCCGTTTGCTGTGCTATCTGCATAGGAGTCACCAGAAAATCACCCTGGCCTATTGATGTATTTACAGTCTCACCCATATTCCAGCTACGATTATACTTCTTTCTTTTCCACTCACGTGATGGTACAATCCCTATAAATTCATTAGGCAGGTCAACACCCGTTTTTTTTCTTAAGCCATAGCGAATAAAACCATTAGCAATCTTCTGGTTACCTAAAACCAGACTGCCTTTATAGAAGTAATCATCACAACTCTCCCGAATTGCCTTTCTTACATCTGTAATATCATGACCTCGTGTTTTCCAGCACCTAAAAATCCTTTTTCCAAGAGGCATGTGTGACTTACAGTCTACTTTCCAATTCTCATTTAAATCTGTAGTGATATATAAAAGTCCCAGTGCAGGTTTAATAGTCGAACCAGGCGGATAGAGCCCGTTTATAAGTTTGTTCGTAAACGGATGGTCTAAACTAGAAGACAACTTTCCATACATCTCATAAGACATTCCTGATACAAATATATTTAAATCATAGTTTGGAAAGCTACCCGCAGCTAAAATAGAGCCATCGACATTCATGACGATAGCAGCACCAACCCTCTTTTTAAAAATCTCTGTAACATACTTTTGAAGTTCAATATCCACACTCAAGGTAAGCTTACGATTTTCATCGGCTGCTTCATAAAGAAGCTCTTTGATCTCTTGATTGTTAGCATTTACCTTTATTTTTCTCTGCCCAGGTGTACCTTGAAGGTAGCCATTATAGTACTTCTCTATGCCTGTTTTTCCGGTATACCCTATAAGTTCAAGAAGAGGATCTTTATCTATATCTTTTCTGTTTGCACGGGATACATACCCTATTATGTGTGCACCAATATTTTTATAAGGGTAGTACCTTTTTGGTGCTGGAATTATTTTAATATTCTCTCTTAGGCTCAAAGTTGTATATACAGATAATATATCTTCGTAAGGAATAAAATGAACTACATCTATATAATTATGGTTGTAATAGGAGTCTTTCTTTATATAGTTTTTAACTATCTTCTCTCTATCGAGCTTAGGTAAAAGTTTTGTAATGGTTTCCAGCTCTTCATTAAAACTATCTATATTCTTTTTACTTCTTAAATGTGGTGCAAACTGTATTTTAAAACCAAGTTTGTTTATAGCGACAGGTTTGTTGTTTCTATCTACTATAGTACCCCTTACCGGTGCTATCTCTTCATTTTTAATTGTATTTTTATGTGAGAGCTTTTCATAATAGACATTGGACTCTACAGCTAAGAAAAAGACTCGGACAATTATCCCGATCCAGACTATAGAAAAAAGAGTTATAATAAATTTTACTTTCACAAA
>JANTGV010000196.1 GCA_024762745.1 Sulfurimonas sp.
ATCATCAGGAATGTGGGTGGGGATATACTGCTTAAGGAAGCCAGTTAGCGAATCGGTGGGTTCGTTACTGCCCAGTATACTAAAAGACCCAAACGAAACAAAAGGGAGATGAACTTGCAGACTTTTCTACGAACGATAATTATCATAACACTACTGTTCAATTTCACATTGCTTCAAGCAGAGGAGAGTAAGGCCAAAATACTCTGTGATGCTGAGATACGAAAAGGACAGCCTGATTTTGATCTCGTGAAGAAGTATTGTATAGAGACTGCTAAAAAGTTTGAAGAAAAGAAAGAATATGTTCGAGCCTCCTGGTACTATCTGCTTGCAGGGGAACTTGATAAAAATGTCAATGAAATTCAGCTTTATATTAAAGATAATTTTTCTAATATCGCTCATAGCTATGTATTGCAGGACAATTTAGCTAAAGCAAAAATTATGTATAGCAATTTTACTAGGTTTTATTTAGATCGACATAAGGAAATTCAAGAAGATTACAAAATTCTTTTTAAACTTTATCCTAATAAAAAAAATATTTTAAACGGTGGATTGAAATTATGGAATAAGCATTATTCAAGTATAGAAGATAAGGTTTATTTTAATAAAGGCAAAGAAGCTTACTATAAATTTAAATTACCTTTATCTTTAAAATATTTTAAAAAATCATTATATATAAAAGAAAAAAAGAATTTAAAAAATAATAAAGAGTATTATCAGATTTATGATTGGATTGGTAAATTATATATGAGGTTACATCAATATTCTCAAGCTTTAATTTATTTTCAAAAACAAATTGAAATATCTATTAATAATGATGTAAAGAATAGATTATTTGTTGCAAATGCTTATCATGAAATTGGAAATTGTTATGAGAGATTATATAGTTATCCTGAAGCCTTAAACTATTATATAAAAGCATTGAAAATATTCAGGAATAAGCTTGATATTGCTTTTGTGAATCATGATATTAGCTCAATCTACGAATCATTAGGTGATTATAATAAAGCATTAAAATATAATGACTTGTCTTTAAAGGTTTTTATAGATGTATTTACTGAAAATAGCACAATTGTTGCAAGTAGTTATAGTAATAAAGCAAATATTTACCATAGTATGCAGAATTATGACAAAGCATTAATTTATCTCAAAAAAAGCCTAAAAATCAACATTAATGAGAGAGGTGAAAATTATTATACAGCGTTGAATCATCAAAACCTTGGAGTATTATATCAAAATATGAATTTATATGATGAATCCCTTAAACATAGTCGAAAAGCCCTAAAAATTATAGAATATACATATGGATTAAATAGTATTGAAGCCGCAGGTACTTACAATAATATGGGAATACTTTATCGATTAATTGGTAAAAATTTAGAGTCATTAAAATATTTTAATAAAGCATTATATATCAAAGAAAAAGTATTAGGGATAAAACATAAATCAACTGCAAATAGTTATGCTAGTATAGGGTTACTTTACAAAAAAATGAAAAAATATTATGAAGCCTATTATTATGCACAGAAGTTTTTTGCAATTTCTTTAGTGAGTCTAGACAAAAATTTTACAATACTTAATGTCAACCAAAAGGAACTTTATCAAAAAAAGAATAATCAAGTAGCGCCACTAATCTTGAGTACAGCACATCTCTATCGAGAGCACAACACAAGTAAAGCTCAAAAAGTAGAAGTAGGTCGTGAGACCCTAACCAACTGGCTAAACTATAAAGGCAGTATCTTCGACAGCGAGAACACCATCACCACCTTGTACGAGAACACCAAGGATCAAGCCCTTAAGTCAAAGATCGATGATCTAAGAGTTCACCAACGCTACCTTGCCAAACTCCTGCAGAGCACACCTAAAGATGAAACAGATGCAAAAACCTATAAACAAAGGGTCAAAGAGACCGAAGAGAAAGTTGATGTCTTGAATGCTGAGATCGCTGAAAAGGCAGAAGTGTTCAAAGAAGAGCAGGGGCTTAAAACCATACACCATACAGATATCTCCAAACATCTTAAAAGTGATGAACTCTACATCGATTATGCCAAAGCAGGAGAGCACTACTATCTCTTTACACTAAATAAAAATGAAGAGATCACCTTCACACAAATAGATGAAAACAGTACGAAAGAGATAAATACTCTGACAGAGACCTTCAGAGCAGATATCCATACCATACTGGGTAAGCTCGGTACTATGGATAAGAGTCAACTAACCAAACTCAACGAGAACAGTAAACAAACCCTCTCTAAACTCTACACACTACTGATCAAACAACCGTTAAAAGATAAGCTAAAATCCTACAGCAAACTGATCATCTCCCCAGACGGAGCACTAAGACTACTCCCATTCGAAGCACTCTATGACAGAAAACAAAATAAATACCTCATAGAAGATAAAGAGATCAGATATATCCCGTCAGGAAAAGAGCTGGTAAGACTTTTTAAATATGGTACCAAAGTTAAAAGTAAAACAGATAAGGTCACACTCTTCTATGACCCGGACTATAAACATACGACCAAAGAGAAACTCCATGCATGGGCAAAAGAGTATAAAGAAAGAAACACAGCATCAAAAGAGCAAGAAGAGAACTATAACACCCTTGCACTTAGAGGCTTCTCCAAGTCATTGGATGAAGGACTGCCTTACAGCTTCCCAAGACTCTGGGGAAGTAAAGCAGAAGCACAAACCATTAGCAGCCTCTATAACAAAGAGAAACTCAAGTCGTATACACGTATAGAGGCAAGTGAAGAGAACCTGCTGCAGACAAAAACACCAAAGATCCTGCATCTCTCTACGCACGGGTTCTTCCTCAATGATCCAAAGATCACCAATCCTATGTTGAAATCTGGGCTCATACTCTCAGGCGCAGGCAAGGCAAGGAAGCTTGGAAGAGATGAAGGGATTGTCACAGCACTGAAACTTTCAGGGCTTGACCTCAAAGGTACAGAACTGGTCACACTCTCGGCGTGTCAGACAGGCGTGGTGGATATCAATGCTACAGAGGGTGTATCGGGACTGAATAAAGCATTTATACAGGCAGGGGCACAAAGTGTACTGAGTACCCTCTGGTCTGTGGCAGATAAAGAGACAGCTACATTGATAGGAGACTTTTATACAGAGGCTGCAAAAGAGAAAGCCTATGCCAAAGCACTGCAGAAGGCAAAACGAAAGATGATCAAGAACGGTCTTCATCCTTTCTTCTGGGCTGGGTTTGTGCTTAGTGGAGGGTTTTAGGGGCTAGTTTGGTTAATACTATGGATAAATATTATAGAATGACAAATAATCATAATAAAAAAGGGAATGAATATGGCATTTTGAACTCAATGTGGAGTTGAAATAAATACGGAAGCCAACTATTGTCTCATCATGTGGTATGGCACAGTCCAAAAGAAAAATACAATCAATCAATGCAGTTGGGGACTGTAAATAATTCTGTGTCAATTAGATAAAATTGCACATAGAAGGAAAGACAGATGAAAATAGAGATAGATGTAGAAGAGTTTGCAGAG
>JANTGV010000197.1 GCA_024762745.1 Sulfurimonas sp.
TCACTGTTTGCATAGGGTGTATCTACTCTAACGCGTCCTAACCTTGTCTGAACTATATTACTATTATAATCAAGACTTGCTTCACCAATATATACGAACGATTTTCCATCCGCATCATAAAAGTCTTCATTTCTTTCATCTCTAGAGGGATTGAGTGAACTTATACCCTGAGAGACATAGGCAGAGAGATTAAAAGAGAAATTATGAAAAGATGCTGTCTTAAAACCAAACTCACTACCAAATGCTGTTGCATGTTTCTCCTCTTTTGGAGTATTACTTATTTTATGTGCACTATCTATATATGCCAAACGCAACTTACCAAAGGCATCTGCATAATCAAACATGCTGTTGAAGCTGTTTGCCTCTTTAGGAAGCTCTTTTACTACTTCAAATCTACCTGCAACTTTAGAGTGAACCATACCACTCTGTTGCAGGGCAGTCTCTCTTTTTTCTATAATAACTGGAGTTGTAGTATCGGCTTGCGCTACTAAAATCATGTCTATCATTACCATTTCCTAACTGTTTAGTAGTAAAATGATAATAAATATCAACTTAGATACTACTTAATAATGATAAGTAGTATCAATTTCATTTAATATTAATTATAAATCTATTTTATCTCTTCTGCTAAGTACAAACTTATGATATAAAATCGGCAAGAGGACAAGCGTTAAAAAAGTAGAAGTTAATAGTCCATTTATAATTACAATTGCTAAAGGTTTTTGTATCTCTGAACCTGGACCTGTTGCAAAAAGCATAGGGATTAATCCAAGAGCAGCAATAAACGCAGTCATTAACACTGGTCGCAATCTACGAATTGAACCAATAGTTACAAGTTCCAAAGAGTCTTTAACACTCCCCTTTAAGTAGTTGAAATAGTTCAACATCACTACTCCGTTTAAGACAGCTATACCCATGAGCGCTATAAATCCGACTGTTGCAGGCACACTCATATACTCACCTGTAAAGTAGAGGCCAAAAACGCCGCCAATAAGAGCAAATGGAATATTTAGAAGAACCAAAAATGCCTGAAGAGATGATTTAAATGTCATAAGAAGCAGTATAAACACAAGCCCTATACTCAAGGGAACTACAAAAGAGAGCTTTTTAGCAGCACGCTGTTGATTTTGGTACTCTCCTGCATACTCTATAAAGTAGCCTTGAGGAAGTTCTATCCCCTCATCCACTTTTGCACTGAGTTCATCTACAAATCCAACTAGGTCACGCCCGACTACATTCGTTTGTACTAAAGATTTTCTCATTCCATTTTCATGATCTATCTGGACTGGACCTAGAGTCATCTTAAAGTCAACTAACTCATTTATCTCTACTCCGCTTCCATCTTTTAGTATATATTGAAGGTTTTTATTCTTATTCATACTAGTCTGTAGATCACGTGAGCCTTTTATCATCAGTGGAATACGTCTAAGCTCTTCCTGAATAATACCAACCTGGGCACCATTCACAGAAGCTTGAAGGTATGATGAGAGTTCACTTCTTGTTACTCCGTAACGTGCCATTGCTTCATCTTTAAAGATTACTTCCCAGTAGGCAACTCCCTCATTTGCTTTTTTATAAACATCACTGCTTCCCTGTGTCTGTTCCGTTATCTTATAAACCTCTTTTGCTATCTCCTCGAGTTTTGTTGGATCTTCTCCATAAATATTCACAACAATATCACCTCGAGAACCACTTAACATCTCAGATATTCTCATAGCAATAGGCTGTGTAAATCCATACTCTATACCAACAAACTCATCTAAAACACGACGAAACTCATCGAGCAACCACTCGTTTGATGGAACTCTCCACTCATCTTTTGGTTTTAAAACCATAAAGGTATCTGTATCATTGAGTCCCATCGGGTCGAGTCCAATTTCATCAGAACCACCACGCGCAACTATAGATAAAACTTCTGGAACTTCACGCATAAGTGTCTGCTGTATTTTCAAATCTATGTCACGAGATGCTTCAAGTGAAATAGAGGGGTTTTTCTCTATACCGATAATAACATTACCCTCATCAAGTTCCGGCATAAAAGTTTTACCAACTTGAGTATATGCTCCAACGGCAAGCAGCCATAAAATCCCTGCAGTGATAAATACTGTTTTTTGATTTGAAAGTGAAAACTTCAAAAGTTTCTCATATCTACTCTCTAAAAAAACCATCAAAGGTACTTTTGCATGAGGTTTCTGTTTTAAGATGTAAAAACTAACTACCGGTATAAAAGTAAGTGCTAACAGTAGTGATGATGTCAGCGCAAAAACAATACTCAATGCAACAGGAACAAATAGTTTTCCCTCTAGGCCCTCTAGAGTCAAGAGTGGTAAAAATACAATGATGATGATTAAAATACCTGTAAAAACAGGACTGGCAACCTCTTTCGCAGAGTTGAGTACAAGTTGTAGTTTTGACTCGTTTTTATACTTTTCATCGCCTAAATGTTCACTAATGTTTTCAACCATAACAACACCTGCATCTACAAGCATACCTATGGCTATCGCCAATCCACCCAGACTCATCAGGTTAGCAGATATTCCAAAATACTCCATAGCTATAAATGTCATCATACCTGCAAACGGTAATATGATTGCTACACTAAACGCAGAAGCGAAATTTCCTAAAAACAGAAAGAGAACTATAACTATCAAAACCAAGGCTTCAATAAGAGCCATAGAGACTGTATTTATCGCTTTTGAAACTAAGTCTGAACGGTCATAAAAGATATTTAAGGTTGTACCGTCTGGAAGATCTTTTTCTATCTTTTTCAACTCCTCTTTCACTCTATTGACCACGCTTGATGTATCAACACCTTTACGTGATAGTATCAGGCCTTGGACTGCCTCTTCTTTTCCATCTTTTGTCACAAAACCGGCACGCGTCAGTGAGCCAATTCGCACTTCACTAATATCAGACACTTTTATGTCTCTACCGCTATCATGCTTAATAATCAGATTTGCAATATCTTCTATATTTTTCAGTCTTCCCTCTGAACGAATAAAAAGAGACTGCTCCCCAAGAGATAAGCGCCCAACACCATCATTTTGATTATTTTGTGCAAGCGTTGTCTGTAGCATCTCCATATTGATTTTATAGCGTTTCATCTTTGTAAAGTTGGGAACTATCTCATAAGTCTTTACATATCCGCCAAGTGCATTTGTATCTGCAACTCCATCAATTGAACGAATTCGTCTGTTTATTACCCAGTCAAGCAGTGTGCGTTTTTGCATTAAATCTAAACTCTCAGACTCAATGGTAAACATAAGAACCTCACCAAGAGGAGTTGTAATAGGAGCCAGACCACCCGTCACGTTTTTCGGAAGTTCATCCATTACTTCAGAGAGTCTCTGTGCAATCTGCTGTCTCGCCCAGTAGATATCAACACCCTCTTCAAAATCGATGGTAATATCACAAAGTCCATATTTTGAAAGTGAACGGACTATGGTCTGATTCGGAATACTCTGCATATTCTGCTCAATAGGAATCGTCACTCGAGACTCCATTTC
>JANTGV010000198.1 GCA_024762745.1 Sulfurimonas sp.
GTGTGAAGAGAAAGATATGCATGAACTTAAGCGTTTTACAAGGGATGAGTTACAGATGAATCCTGAGCAGGCGCAAGTATTTACTCCAACACCTTCAACCTATTCGGCTGTTATGTATTATACGGAGATGAATCCAGTAACTCGTAAGAAGATATTTGTTGAAAAAGATACGAAACGCAAAGAGAAACAGAAGCAGATAGTGGTTAAGAAAGAGAGTTTCTCAAGTGGATTCGCTTCTTAAGTCTTAAAATATTCTAGTTTAGAATTTAGCTCTTCGGACGAGTTGAATAGGTTGTCTGCAATAGTAGACAGCTCTTTCATACTATTGTCATTCACATGAGATATTTCACTTATATTCTCTATCTTTATAAGCATATCACTAGTATGTGAAGCGATCTCTTGTGAGCTTTGAGCACTTATCTGTGTAAGTTCGTTTGTTCTATCCATTGTCTCGACCGTAGTGTTGATATTGTTCTCAACATGCTCTGAAATAGTAGATAGTGACTCGATATTCTCGGCATTACTTCTCATCTGCTCACTTGCATCAGTTACAGACTGGATTATTATATTTATGGTTGCATTTATCTCTGTAAGTGATTTTTGTGTACGTTCTGCAAGTTTTCTCACTTCATCAGCAACAACAGCAAACCCTCGTCCATGCTCACCTGCGCGAGCTGCCTCAATAGCTGCGTTTAAAGCAAGAAGATTAGTCTGTTCAGCAATATCACTGATAACATCTAAAACACTCTTTATCTGCTGTGTTTCAGTTGAGAGTTGCTCTAGTTTTCCATTCATCTCATGTTCAAGGTCAACACTGTGTTGAACACTCTCTATTAGTCTATATATCTCATCTTTTGCTTCATTAAGCAGTGAATTTGCTTCTTGCATATTTATCTTCGTATCATGAAAGTTTTGAGATGATATTTCAACGAGTTCTTGAACAGAGTGTGCTTGTTTTATAGTCTCACTTGCTATTTGAAACTCTTCATGTACTCTGACTTGTGTTTGTTCCGTAATGTCACGCATACTAACTGAGTGGTTTTGGTTTATTTTTGAAGACTCTTTTGCATCTGCTATAGTGGAGTTTAACTCGGAGATAAAAATGTTAATAGAGTGGGCCATAACTCCTGTCTCATCTCTTGAGTCTATGTTGATTATTTTGTTTAAATCATTGTGCTCTTTTGAGACAGCTTTTGTAATTCCAACTACTGATAGTTTTACTTGATTTACAAGAAGATAGATGTTTAAAGATGAGATTGTAAGTGCAATAGATGCGATAATTATATTTTTAATTATTAGTTCGTTGATTGTAAGTTCTGGTTGAGTGATGGAGAGTGTGATGTTAAAGAGAACTAAAAGAATGATATTCCCAAGAAGTGTATTAAAAATAACTGAGATGATTTTTTTGCTAAAAGAGATAAATGGATGCTTATCTGATAGTCTAAGTCCCTTTGTCCAAGTCTCAATAGTTGTAACAAAAAGAATGAAAACAGGGATAATAAAAAGAAGTACAAGAGGTATAGTGAAAAGCTGAGCAAGCCAGAACTGGTTTGAACTAACAAAGTCTAAACTACTGAGAACGACAAGTGGACCAAAGGCTGTATAGAGAAATTGCGCACCCATAAAAAGGATAGGGAGTAGGGCTAATTTTTGATCTGCCACTGTTGACGTAGCTTTTGAATTTACAGCTTCTTCAACGGCAGATAGTTGGGAGTTGAAAAATAGAATTCCTATGGCTGTGGCAAAGATAATATATAAAATCATTGCTAAGGAAAGTACAACAGAGAGTAGTTCTTCAAAGTTAAATATTTGAGTATAGTAGACAATCATTATCCAAACAATAGGGGGAATCATAAATCCCATAAGAACAAAAAACAATAGCTTCGTACGTGTTGACATAAAAAACCCTTATAATAAGCTAGTGCTATATTGTAACTTGTAGTTGATTAAAATGGGCTTGATAATTACATTTATGTGATAGATGTGGCTGTGATAAAGATGTAGTCTTTACCTGTAACTGTAACACGAAACTTCTTCTGCTGTAGATATTTTTTACAAAACATTACATCTTTATAAAGGAGTCCAAGCTCACTAAAAGAGTAGTTCTTAACACGTGCACCATATATCATCTCTCCATCAACCCATCTGCAGTTTGGAAACCCTAGTATCATCGCTCCATCTCGTTTAAGATAATTTTGAACTATGGACATGAAGAGTGGATTAAACTCTAGGTTTGAGCTTTGAAGGGTTCCTATACTTATGATAAGGTCGAATTTACCTAAGTTTAACGAACCTAAGTCGTTAATATCATGAGTATAAAAAGAGATATTTGGATACTGCTCAAACTTCTTTTTTGCTGCGTTTATTGCGGAAGTGCAGTAGTCAATTCCTACTAATTCTAAGTTGGAGAAGTGAGTTGAATAGTGCTGTATAGCTTCAAACTCGTCCCCGCTGTTTACACCAAGGTTTAAAATACGTGTTCGCTCTCCTACCTTTACATTTTGTAAAGCTTGTAGGTAATATTGTATAAACGCAGGTTCTTCATTTTTATATATATTACTAAAAATAGAACCCTCACCATATTTTTCCTCTTTATCTAAAATAGATTTATGAAAGCTATCATCTGAATTTAGTTTTTCATATCGGAGTAAAACAGTATGTGCTGATTTAGTAACTGGTGTGAGCATACGACAATGAAGTGATTGGGCAAGATCAATCCAGGCTTTATAACCTCTATAAATGAAGTTTGAAGTTTCAATAGTGATGATATTTCCAGAGTACGTTGAACGACAGAGGTCAGGGTTTAAGACCTCAAACTCTACAATCTCTTTTTCTTTAAGTGTTTGTAGTTTATCCTTTAGGATGAAAATAATATCTCTCATAGGCGTGTTTGAAAAGTTTAGCATAAGAGAATTATACAGTGTTATTTAAGGTAAACCTTGTTTTTATGAAAGATAGTGTCTAAAACACCATGTTTAGTAGTGATATCTTTGACGTAGTCATCGTAGTTAGTCTCATTTGCTTCAAAAAAGTCTAGCAGATACTTTATAGACCCAACTTCACCCTCTTTTCTCTCTATCTCTAAGAGTTTTTCATAGAGAGCTTCTATCTCTTTTATAGCTTGCTTTGGTGCGGCATGAGTTACTGCCATATAACCATTTTTATGTTTTGTGGCTTCACTATATGTGGTTCTAAAACTAGTTGTTACCCAGAAGTAGTTTCCATCTTTTGTTCTGTTTTTTAGAATTGTTAATATATCTTGATCATCTTTTAAACGTTGCCACATAAGTGTAAAAATTATCTTTGGCATATCTGGATGCCTTATTATATTGTGAGGTCTACCTAATAACTCTTCATCTGTATAACCTGTAACCTCTTTAAAATAGTGATTGGCATATTTTATATTACCTTTCTGATCGGTTCTCGTGATTAGGGGGAGTAGCTCATCTGGTTTTATCTGTTTAGAACTTTTTTTTATAGCAGAAAACATGAGAACTCCT
>JANTGV010000199.1 GCA_024762745.1 Sulfurimonas sp.
CTTGGTACTAAAGTATGGCTCAAATATCTTCGATATATCCTCTGCTTTTATACCCCCGGCATTATCTTCTACGATAAAAGCCACTCTCTCATCCCTCTCCTCAACACTTATGGTAATTTTTGGCTTCAGTGCAGTTGATATTTCTAAAGCATCTATCGCATTATTCAAAATATTAAGAAGTACCTGTATAAACTCATTCATATAAACATGAAGATGTATACGTTTCTCATTCTCATCTTTAAATTCAATATTTATTTTTGTGTTTTTCAACCTTGGAAGTGCAAAATTCACAGCTTTCTCAAACAGTTCGTAAGCTTCAATAGATGTCACCTCTTTGGCTGGACGAAAATATGTCTGAAAATCATCTATCGTATTTGAGAGATAGACAACTGTATTACTGATATCTTCAAGTGCCTTATCGAAATCTGCATTTTCTATTTTTTCACCTAAAAGTTGCTTCACTTGAAGATTAGACACACTCAAGGTTACTGTAGAGAGTGGTTGGCGCCACTGGTGAGCCACCATGCTTATCATCTCTCCCATAACTGCCTGTCTTGACTGTGATGTAAGAAGTTGCTCTTGATGAGTCAGTTCATCAACCTGCTCTTTTAACATCCCCTGCTGAGTCAAAATCAGATCTTTAGCCTCATTCATCTTTCTCTGATAAAAATAGACGATAATACTTACCACTCCAAGTACCACTATTATATATATAATTTGAAAAACGGAAAACTTTGTCTCAATTACATTTTGCACAGGTGCCATAATTAACATAAAAATAAAAAAGATTGACCAGTACATACCATGATTATCTTTTTGAAAATAGAGTAGTACTATAGGATAGGTATATATCCAGAGAAACTTCATGCTTTCAATGTCTGTAGTATAGATAATATAAAGCAATAAAAATGTACACTGTGCTGTAATGGTTGTAATTACAAGTTCAAAGCTGCTTTTCGAGATTCGTAAAATAAAGAAGAGTAAAATATTCATAAAAAGTAAAAAAGACTCCATAATGACCAAGTCCGGAATATCACTCATGATATTTACAACTATTCCGTAAATAAATGCAAAAGCAGATGTAACTAGAGCAATATTAGCCATCTGGTATCTACTTTTCAAATCCCCTTCACTGAGATTAATATCCCATCCGCTAGTAAAAAAATTATTCAGCTTTCTTAACATATATTGCTCATCTTTATGGTAGGTAAATCTTATCTTGCAGCTCATTATACTCTAGTTTTACTTCACTATCCAAAGTAATCCCACCTCCGCTTTTATAAGTGTAACCTTTGTCACTATTCTCTATAAATCTTATCATCACTCCACTATCAAGCTTTTCTCCATCATAGAGACCAAATACACCACTGAAAAAACCTCTCTCATAGCCCTCTACATCTTCAATTATTTCAACTGTACTTCTCTTTGGAGCACCTGAAATACTTCCTGCAGGCAGAAGTGATTTTAAAATGGTGCCAATATTTTCATGCCAATCATCTCCAACGAAACCGCTTATATGAGAACTAACCTGAAGTAGGTTTTTCTCACCAGCCTCTAACTCTGTAATATACCTAAACTCTTCAACCTTCACATCGGTAGCAACTATAGAGAGGTCATTTCTCAGAAGATCCACCACCATTATATGTTCTGCCATCTCTTTTTTATCATTAAGTATTTTGTTTTTTGCATCTTCAAGTGAGGAGTCTATAGTTCCTTTCATGGGGTAAGTGTGTATTCTCGAACCCTCTATTTGAATAAATTTTTCGGGAGAAAAACAGACAAACTTGTTTTTAAAACGCAGCTTATAGTGTGCGTTTGCCAAGGTATATATCTCTTTCAAAGTAAGCTTCGAATCAATTTTAGTCTCTTGAGTAAGATTTAAAATATATGTCTTACCCGATTTTATATTCTCTATTATTTTCTTGAACTTATACTCATACTCCTTGAAAGAAATAGGAGTGGTTTGTAAATAGTGCTTATGTTTTTTATAGATATAGTTTTCATCTATTGAGAACTCTATATCTTCACTCTCAAGGTTCTCAAGTAAAACAACTTCTAGTTTTTCAGCTTTAAAATCTGATATAAATAAAAAAGGTTTTCTCTCTTTCCCGAGACTGTTTAAATCAGAAAAATCCATTTACACTAACTGTCAGCTATCAACTTTTTAAGTATTGCCATCCTGATATTTACACCATTACTCACCTGTTCTAAGACTTTACACCTCTTATCTGCAAGGAGTGCATCGCTTATATCTATATTTCTGTGAACTGGTCCAGGATGAAGTAAAACTATATCTCTGTTTCCAACCAACTCTTCTGTTATACAGAAATCACTTGCATAATCTTTTAAAGATGCATAACTTTGCGATGAGTGACGCTCTGTTTGTGTTCTCAAACTCATAATAGCATCAACATCATCTATTATCTCTTCTAAATAGTGTGTCGTACGAAGTGAAGTTTTTGGTAGAAAATGAGGAGGAGCAACAAGTATCACTTCCATACCAAACCTACTTAAAAGTTCTATGTTAGAATTTGCAACGCGAGAGTTTTTGATATCTCCAACAATTGCAATTTTTTTTCCCTTCAACTCACCAAAATGTTCTCTTAGGGTATAGAGATCAAGGAGTGCTTGTGTCGGGTGAGCATGTGCTCCATCACCGGCATTAAGTATTGATGCTTTCGTATGCTTCGAAAGAATTTTAGGCACACCTGCGTTTTGATGACGGACTATAATAGCATGAGGACCCATAGCATCAAGATTCATCGCAGTATCTACAAGAGTTTCCCCTTTTTTTGTTGAACTTTTTGCAACATCAAGGTGAACCATCGCCGCACCTAAACGTTTTGCAGCTATCTCAAAAGAGCTTTTAGTTCTTGTCGAGTTTTCAAAGAAGAGAGTAATGATAATCTTATCTTGAAGTATTTTATCAAACCTGCCATCACTAAACTCTTTTGCATCTGCCAATATGCTCTCGATTTCATCAACTGTAAAATCATCCGTTCTGATTAAGTGCTGCAAACTCTCACCTCTGTAAATAATTTATAGATTATACAAGACATCACAGATAGTGTCAATGTCCTCATCTACTTTTAGTACTTTTTGATTTGTATTTAAAAAATATGGCTCCGATATTTCCTTAAAACTATTATAGTGTTCTCGACAGTTAAACGCAGTAATATGTTTTATAGCTCTACTCTCAAGAGCTTTTGAACTGAGTAGTGTGTCATTTATACATCCTAAAACGCAGTGTGTGACCAGAACAGCTGGAGCCTGAAAATATTCTATCAGGTCTATCATCATATACTGATCATCAACAGGTACATAGAGTCCACCCGCTCCTTCAATTATGAGAACATCACATAGCTGCTCCAGCTTTAAAACTGCTGCGTTTAACTTGGGTAAATCGAGTGGGGTATTGTTTGAAGATACATATGGAGCTGCTGGAAGTTTATAGGTTATAGGGACAATATCTTTAACACTCATATCTTTAAAAGC
>JANTGV010000200.1 GCA_024762745.1 Sulfurimonas sp.
TAGAAAAAATTACAAATCTAGGGGTTAAGTTAACGTTCTATGTTGTATACTCTTTTAACTTGAAAATTGAGTCTCACGAAAGAGATAGATATAGATATAGGGTAGTTAAAGATCAATTTAGAGTTCATTATCATATCAATAAGTTGCCTATGGAGAATCTTAATAGGTATCAAGATGGAATAAGTGAATTAACTTATATCTATTTTTTAGCAAGGTTAAAACGGCTTGATTATCTACTTCAAAAAGAAGAAAATAATCCATTTGAAGATGCTGAAAAAAACAGAACAGATTGTTTGACGAAAAGATTGTATAATGGTAGATAGTATGTGTAGACTATTTTTATAATGATGTTAAAATAGAATTTTAGGAGTTGGTCGTGAAAGAGTATAAAGTATTAAATGTCAAGTGTGGTGGCTGCGCCAATACACTTATCAGTAAGCTTGCCCCAGAGTTTGGCGAGGTAGAGGTAGATTTGGAACAGATGCCGCGCATTGGCCGAATTTTTCAAGAGAATATCGACGAAGAGAGGCTTCGCAAGCTGCTGAAAGGTCTTGGCTATCCAATGGTAGATGAAGATCTTGGCTTTTTTGAAGAGGCAGGTACTAAGGCTAAAAGCTTTGTATCATGTGCTATTGGAAAAGCGAAGAGTTAGTCCGGGTAATACTAAAGAGGTATACCAATGATGGTAATTCTTTTGAAATGGTTTTAACCCGAATTTTGTGATTTCTATTGCAAAACTCAGGTTTAATGTTGAATTGAAGGAGGGGAATTAAGTAATAGACTTCTTGCACTTTTTTGAGAGAAGTATTACAGTTAGCAGAAGTACTACAAAAATTCCCAAACAATACTATTCTGCTTTAAATTTTCCCTCTTTTAACTCTTTAAGGAACTCCTCTATAGAGTAGCGCATTCTGTATTGTGGGGTCATGAGGTGGATAAGGATATCTCCTAAATCGACAACAACCCAGTCATCAGTCTCATCAGCTATAAGGATGCTTTCTCCTAAACTTTTTGAGGCAAGCCGAATATGGTCATAAAGGGCAGCTGTATGTTTACCGCCAAGTGAGTTTGCCAGGATTACTGCTTTTGCGATATAGTCGCTATCTTCTAGGTTGAACGTCTCTATATTCTCTGCTTTTTTTTCGTCTAAAAGCTTTACTAAATTTTCTACTCTACTCTCTATACTCATTGAGACTCCGAATTTTTTAGACAATTATACTCTTTTAGCACTTGTTTTTTGATTGCATCATCTACGAAGTCGAGCTTTTGGCAATTTCTAATTTCGGTTGAGCTTACATTCATCTCAAGAGGAACTACAGAAAACTCTTTTAAAGTCGAGGTATCTAGGTGTTCGTTTGGTCGACTAACTACTATCCATTTGATTTGGCTGTTGAGTTTTTCGAAATCTTTCCATTTGTGGATTGTTTTTAGATTGTCGGCTCCTATGACGATGGCTTGAATATTGTACTCTTTGTTTAGGTGATTATAGCTCTCTATAGTATAGACAGCTCTGTTTTGTTCTATCTCAAAGCTACTGATAACTCTGTTTTTACCCTGAAAGACTCTTTTGCACCACTCTAAGCGAAGAGCAGGGTTTACATTGTATTGCTCTTTAAAAGGGTTTTTAAATGCAGGCATAACAATAACTGCATCAATCCAATCAAGCTCTAAGATAGCATCTACAATTTTTTGGTGCCCTATGTGGGGTGGGTCAAAACTGCCACCAAAAAGAGCATATGCAGCAAAATTTTTCATTCGGTAAAACCTTTAGCGTAAATCCAAACGTTATTGTACCATTTTGAGCACTATTTTAGCCCTTTTGCGGTAAAATTATAAAAAAATGGGAGAGCGAATGAGAACAATAAAAGATTTGGATATTGCGGGAAAGAGTGTCTTTATACGTTGCGATTTTAATGTACCAAAAGATGAATTTGGAAATATAACAGATGATAGAAGAATCCGTAAAGCACTACCTACGATTCGCTACTGTATAGATAATGGATGCAAAGTTGTACTTGGGTCTCACTTTGAGCGCCCAAAACCAGGTATTTTTACACAGGAGCATTCACTCGAAGCTGTGGCAAAGCGTCTTGATACGCTATTAAAAATAAAAAACAATTTCTCTTTTGATGACTCAGAAGAGGGTGCAGTTATCACAAAACGCGCTTTGGAGCTTTTTGATAATATGGAAGGTGGAGATGTTTTATTGCTTGAAAACCTTCGTTTTGATGCGGGAGAGACTGAAAACAGCACAGAGTTTGCAAAAAAACTGAGCCACTTTGGTGAGATTTACATAAACGATGCTTTTGGTGCCTGCCACAGAAAACATGCATCTATCCATGCAATAACACAATTTTACACCAAAGAGACAAAAGCTGCAGGTTTCTTGCTTGCCAAAGAGGTGAACTTCTTTAGTAAGATGCTTAATAATCCGGTACGTCCGTTTGTGGCAATTGTTGGGGGTAGTAAAGTCTCCGGTAAGCTTGAAGCGCTTGATCAGCTCTTAGATAGAGTAGATAAGCTGATTATCGGTGGTGGAATGGCATTTACATTCTTAAAGCAGATGGGGTATGAGATAGGTAGCTCGCTAGTAGAAAATGAGCTCTTGGAAGAGGCGCAAAAAGTTATGGAGAAAGCGAAGGAGAAGGGTGTTAAACTCTACCTGCCTGTCGATTTGGTTGTTGCCGATAAATTTGACGAAAATGCTATTGTTAAGTATCTTCCAGCTCAAGAGATTCCTGCCGGATGGATGGGATTAGATGTTGGACCAGCCTCTACGCGTCTCTTTAGAGAAGTTTTAAACGATGCACAGACAATTATTTGGAACGGTCCAATGGGTGTATATGAGATGGATAAATTCTCTAAAGGCTCTACGAAAATGTCTCACTATATTGCAGAGACACACGCTACAACAATTGTTGGTGGTGGTGATACTGCAGATGTAGTAGCACGTTCGGGTGATATTGATGAGATGACATTTGTAAGTACAGGTGGTGGAGCGAGCTTAAAGCTGCTTGAAGGTAAAAAGCTTCCTGGTATCGAAGCATTAGAGGCTGAGTAATGCAGTTTTTTGCAAACTTTAAAATGAACCACACAAGAGCCTCTACAGCTGCATATATCGAGCAGCTAGAGAGTGAGCTCTCAGGTGTGGAGATAGAAAATGTAACACTCTTTCCGCCTGCTACTGCGCTGCAAAAGGGGAGTAATAGAGTTGTTGTAGGAGCACAAAACGGATACTTTGAACTCTCAGGGGCATATACCGGAGAGATTGGTTTAGAGCAGCTGCAAGAGTTTGAAATCGATACAATTCTCATAGGACACAGCGAGCGTAGAGAGATTTTTGGTGAGTGTCAGGAGTTTATTGCCAAAAAGTATGCTTACTACAAAGAGCAGGGCTTTCATATTGTCTACTGCATCGGTGAGCCTTTAAGTGTAAGAGAGCAGGGCGAAGATGCTCTTTTTGAGTATCTCTATTCGCAGTTTGATGGAA
>JANTGV010000201.1 GCA_024762745.1 Sulfurimonas sp.
TGAAGAAGAAATTTATAATATATTTAACACTTTTATAGAAGACAAACAGCATAATCTTCCAAACGGATCTTACGTAAATTTTTTGGATGAAGCATTTACAAAAGACTTTCTATTCCTCTTAAATAATCAGCATTACTTTAAAGCACAAATTGATCGCTTTTTAAAGTTTTATCTATTTACCTATTCAGCTCAACTAGCACTCAATATCCATAGCGCACCTCTAACACAACCAGAGACTCAAAAGCTTTTTTTTATTCTAAACCATGAAAAAGCAAGTTCAGAACGTAAGAATTTGGTCAACTATGGCTATCGAACGTTGATAGATAAAACAAGATATATGTTTCCATACCTCTCTTTACTTGAAAACTTATCTGATACCACAGAAATAGATAATTTAAAGTTTTATCATTTAAATGAGCTTCAAAATACTTCAGAAAACATTTTGATTATCGATAACCTTACAAAACTTTACAGACAGGCAAAGTCTCTTCCTGAAACCATTCTTGAATCCTCATCTGTAGACGAAGCTTTTCAAACACTATTGAGCTCAACAATGGAACAATTTAGAACTTCAGAAAAAAAAGCTGTACTAGATAGATTTATAAATGCTTTTGAAAAACAGATTTCAGGCCCATTTTCTCAGTCACGGGGAAGGTCAGGAAAAGTTTTAGTACTTGATCAGGATACGATTTTACTTTTGACCAACCTTGCTATTGGAGATAAAGGTCAGCTGCGCTTTCAAGACCTGATGGATGAGTTCAAAGAGCGTAGTGTATATTTTGATCCAAAATCTGAAGATGCTTTGCTTGAGTTGTATGAGCGTGTAGGAAATGTAGATAGAAAAAGTGATAGTGGAGATGCTGTTTATGTCAAATCAATTTAGTAACTTTTTAGTAGATAACTTAATACAATGGTTAAGCTCTAAAATATATGCAGGCTATCGATATAGGTTTCACTCTGATGATTCAGACAATATTTTGTCACTAGTCAAGTCACTAGATGAGAAACGGACATCTACACTAATATATGAAACTGTAGAACTCCCCTATGTAGAGATAAATAACTGTAAATTAGTTTATGTTAACGATGCAGAAGGATCAATGAATGAGAATTTTATCTCAAACTTGAGAGATGCTGTTTCTGCACCAGAAGAAGTATTTGAGGGTGCAGCTTTACTGGTATTGCATCAAAGTCGTTTAGATACTGTTTTAAATTCAGCAACCAATTTGTCCTCATATGATAAACCGTTTCATGCTGGGTCTGTTGAAGGTACAATAAAAGATTTACTAAAAGACAAACCTCTTGCTATAGTTTTTTATGAGTTAATGAAAATTCAAACTAAAACTATTCAAGACGAACAACAGTCAGCTTTTGGATATAAGACTTTATACAATTCAATTATTGAAGATAGGGTTAACTATAAAGAGTTAGGCTTTTTTGTGGATAATGATTTAGAGAGAGAATTAGAGCCTTCTAAAATTCAGAAACGTTTAATGAAAAACCAAGAGCTTCATGATGAAATTGAGACTACGGTAATAAACTTTCCATCTGAACTGGAAGATAGGCTTCCCAAATACTCGGATGAATTTATAAAGAAAAGCATTACTGTCGATGATTGGGAAGATAATACGTACAATAAACTTATTCAGGAGATTGATAAAAATAGAGGTAGCTCTATATCTTTTGAGAGTTTTGATATTAAAAATGGAAATTTTCAATTTCGTGATGAAAGTACAACTGCTGCGGGAAAGAGAACTAAAAACATTATTATCTTTTCAGATGAACCTCTTGTTTCTATCTTTCTAAAGTTTAAAGGTGATGGATTACAAACAGATCAATTTAAAATAATGCATAATGAGGATATTCAAAAGTTATCAACATTAACTTATATTGGTATGTCAAGAACTTTAGAAGTAAACCTTCCATTTGATAAAAAACCTCTTTATTTCACGATAAGATTAAATGGTAAAAAGGCATCTGAAACTTTTACTTTCAAAATCTTAGTTTTAAAACACAACTCTTTTTTCTTAGACAATATTTATAATCACTTTATTGTTAAATCAGAAAAGCAAAAACTACTACTACAAGTTAGTGAGTTCAATATCAATTTTTCAGATCAAACACATAGTCCATACATCTTGAAAAATGATGAAACAGTAGATATTAATGACAATCCAAATATAAGTGTTGAAAAATTATATAGCACACAAGATGAAGTGACTTTTACGATAACAAATGGAAGTAATAGTTTAGACTTTATGATTGAAGGCAAAAAGCTAGAGCAAGTAATCTCAATCCCTCTTCTGTACAATAAAGATAGACTAGATAAGCTTTTTAGTAGAGGAGTAAATGCAGAGCTTAATCATAGTGCTAAAAAGGCAATTTTGGAGCATCGAGAATTCCCTCTAATTGGAAAGCGGTTTACTTATATTGATTTGGAGTACAAATTTATATACGAAAGTTTATTTTTAAAAAATGAGACAACACATAAAATTTCTGAATTAGAAGCTATTGATAAAAATATATATGATTCATACAAAAACTTATTAAACTACTTTCAAGATCACAACACAACACCATCACTATGCGCATGGGATGATAAACTATGTGCAATAGTGTCTAGTTTTGTAGACTCTTTTCAAAACTATATGGAAAATATTAAGACAAATACATCATTAACCAGTGAGCAAAAACTTATCTTTAATATTGGGAAAACAGTCCATGAGGGGCAAGAATACCTATCACCTTTTTCCCCACTTATACTTGCTTATATTTTGCATTTAAAAGAGATGTCCAGCGATGAAAGTTTTCAGGATATTGCAGAAGTCACATTGGATCGTCTGAATCCAAAAGGTTTATTTCCTTACCTCTATAAAGGTACTGATCAGTATGCTTATACAAGAGTATTAAGTTATGACGCACTCTGGTTAGAGTTTGTACCAAATGAAGATAATGAATTTTCTTATGTCTCAAAGCTAACAATGGAAAAAATTATTGAATTTACAAAAGCGTTTGGGACACTTTTTGAGTTTAGGCATGATGCCCCACTTATTATTAACAGTATAAACAACGGAACTAATAAAGAAATATTTAAAGGGCTTGTTGAGTACTACAAAAAGAGCTATGAAAATAAGCCTAAAAAAATTGTAGTCAATCTTTATGATCAAGAGTTTCATGAGACAGACTTTGATGTTTTCGCGGACCTAGATCTTTATGAAGATATACAGGGTACATTCAAACTAGCAAAACATGCAAATGCGGAAACCATCATTGATGTCATGCGTACTCACATCACCTACTCAAAGCATATATTGGATGAACCTCAGAATTATGCACATCTCTCTTTTTTCAAAAATAATGAAAAGGTAGCGATACGCCCCAACAAGGCTCACCTACGAAAATCAGGACTTGTTTGTTCTGGGCTTATCTCAGGAGAGAGTGCAGAAGAAAA
>JANTGV010000202.1 GCA_024762745.1 Sulfurimonas sp.
TAGAACAAATGGCTTTGATGGAATGTTATCAATTCCTACCATACGAACAATCTCTTCAATAATATCCTGCTTATTTACAATATCATGGCGAAACTGTGGCACTGTTATGACAAAATTATCTGAGGATGATTTAGATGTATCAAAACCAAGATTTTTAAGTATTTTAGCTACAACTACTTTATCTACTGTTGCACCAATTATCTCATCTATCTCTTGCTTTGTAACGATTACTATTTTATCTTTATAAGGGTTTGAAAGCTCTATACTTCCGCTAAAAGTGGATGAAGATGAATTTGCTTCTATCAAATCGATACAGTAAGATAAACCACCGTGAAGTTCAGGCTCACTTCCGCGAGATGTTTTGTAAAACATAGGTCCAGCTTCCATTTTATTAGCTGCCATTTTTTTAGAGATAATATCCGGTGGAATATAGCTAGCCTCTAATAGAATTGTCCCCTCATCATAAGTAACTTTTGACTCATCATCTTGAACAACACCGATAGTAGAAGCCTTCTCTTTCCCTTGAATACACGCGTACTTGTTCTCATCTTCAGTGAGTAATATTTTTGCCATCACTTCATCTTCTTTACAGAAAAAACCGTAATTATAAGCTCTTAATATAACTCCTGTAGAGTGTGTTATATATAACATAACAGCTTCAATATCTATATCTCTTGTATCTTCTATTTGAGCGAGTCTAAGTTTTAAAACAAATGGTAGTATCAAATCTTTCAACTCAACTGCTTTATAACGCAGACTTACATCTAAATCTTTCTCATGTGAGAGACTTAAAATTCTTCCTATACCGCGTTTAGCATCGTTATCTGTAGTCGTATACTCTTTAATAGGTCTATCATATGCAGCACTCAAGTCACGTGCCACACCTCTAATACTAAGGCAGTCCCCTCTGTTTGCAGTAAGCTCTATCTCAATTAAGTCATCACTAAAGATAGGATTCGAAGAAACTTCACTTCCTAGTTTAAATTCACCAATACTCTCATCAAGTTCCATAATACCATCTTGAATATCTTCAAGACCTATTTCACCAGCAGAGCATATCATACCCTCAGACTCAACACCACGAAGTTTTACAGGCTTAATGACAAGTCCACCAGGCATCTCAGCACCGATAGTTGCTACAACAACATTTAATCCGGCACGTACATTTGATGCACCACATACAATCTGGCGTGTACTTGTTCCAATATCTACCTGACATACATTAAGCTTATCTGCATCTGGATGTTTCTCGCACTCTAAAACCTTACCAAATACTATCTTTTTTGGAATATCATAACTGTGAACTCTATCTACTTCCAAACCAATTGCATTAAATGTTTTACACAAATCATCTGTAGATATTCCATCTAAATCTATCCACTCGTTTAACCAACTTCTAGTAACTATCATTGAAACTGCTCCAACAATTTAATATCGCCTTCAAAGAGTGAACGAAGGTCTCCTATTTGATGAATGAGCATTGCAAACCTTTCAACTCCTAAACCAAACGCATAACCACTTACGTTTTTATACTTCACTGCTTCAAATACATTAGGATCAACTATTCCGCATCCTAAGACCTCTAGCCAACCTGTTTTTGAACATACTCTACATCCTTTTCCTTCACAGAAAACGCAAGAGATATCTACCTCTGCTGATGGCTCTGTAAACGGGAAAAATGATGGACGGAAACGCACATCCACATCACCAAACATATACTTTAAAAAATCTTCTAAAATATACTTTAGATTAGCAAACGAAACCTTACCCTCATCATCCACTAAAAGACCCTCTATTTGATGAAACATTGGAGTATGAGTTAAGTCATAATCTCTACGGAACACTGCACCTGGTGCAATCATACGAATAGGTGGCTTGTGAGACATCATTGTTCTAATCTGAACCGGTGAAGTATGAGTACGTAAGAGCATCTCATCTTTAAAATAAAATGTATCTTGCATATCACGTGCTGGATGGTATTTAGGAAGATTAAGAGCTTCAAAGTTATTAAAATCATCCTCTACCATCTGTCCAGTTTTAACAGCAAAGTTCATAGAACTAAAATACTCAACAATTCTGTCCATTGTCTCCATTACAGGATGAAGTGCACCTGCTTGGCTAGAAGTGCTAAAGAGAGAAACATCAATCGCTTCAGCTTTCATCGCCTCTTGTAGTTCTAATGTTTGAAGTGCAATTTTTCTTGCAGTGAACTCATTCATAAGTCCTGTTTTATGGTTGTTTAAATCTTTTGCAATCTGTGCTTTTTCTTCATTTGGTGCTGTTTTCATCTTAGCAAACTCTGCTGCTAAAATACCTTTTTTACCAAATAAAGATATACGAATCTCTTCTAAAGTTTCTACACTCTGTGCTTCGTTAATCTTGTCGTACCACTCTTTCAAATAGAGCTCCTAAGTTTATACAAATTTTAAAATGGATTATAGTAAAAAATGTTTTATATATAGCTTCATTAAGTTTTGTTTGTGATATAATTAAATAAAAATGAGGAAATTACTATGTGTTTATTCTGTAAAATAATCAATAAAGAACTACCATCAGAGAGAGTTTTAGAAAATGAGGAGTTTCTTGCGTTTCATGATATAAATCCTAAGGCTCCGGTTCATATTTTGGCAATTCCAAAGATTCATGTAGATAGTTTTAATGAACTAAAGCCTGAACTCATGGCAAATATGACAAAATTTATTCAAGAAATCGCTAAAGAGTTTAAAATAGATGAGAGTGGATATAGAGTTATAACAAATATAGGGGAAAATGGTGGACAAGAGGTCAAACACCTTCACTTCCACATCTTAGGCGGTGCAAAACTCAAATGGGGTCACTTTAGTGATGCCAATCCACAAGACTTTCTCTAAGTCGGACAACCTTCAATATCGTCCACACTTTTCCTGAAAGTGACTCTCGCTCCCACGCTTCGCTTGGGAGTGTATACTCATAGTTTTACTGTTGCTATCGATGTATGCACCCCAAGGGCACTTCCTTCAGGGCACATTCCCAAGTAGAACTTGGGAACTAGGGTGGAAGAATCAAAAAAACCTCTCAACCTCAATCAAACCTTTAATACCCTCATAATCCCTAGCACTACTATACCTCCAACACTTAGCATCATCAATATAACCACGTTTAACGGGATTGTTATGTATATAATTGATTCTATCAATCATCATTTTATCACTTACAATCAACTTAGGTTGAATTCCCTCTTGCCAAAGTTGATAAGTAGTCATTTTCTTATGAGCCTTTTTATAAAAAGCCAACTGTTCTAAAATAGTTGTTACACTCTTCTCTTGAAGCAGTTTTAAAATCTCTCTGGCCGTATAAGCTTTAAATTTTCTCATCGATTCACCTATATCATCACTGGAAGAAACTAAGTGTAGATGATTTTCAAGGATTACATAAGCGTACAGTTTT